>JAISJT010000132.1 GCA_031261395.1 Eubacteriales Family XIII. Incertae Sedis bacterium | reverse complement strand
CAGACGCGATGCGGAAGCTTCGGGCTATGGCACTGAGGGCACAAAGAAAGTCCCGGCGCGGTCATGCGCATATTGGGCGCTCTCCGCGAGTCACGCTTCGCTTTCGAAGTTTTTCGTTTTGGAACTGCCATCGTTACACCTCCTTGTGTAAAATTTTTGCGATCGGATCCGTACGGGCCGGAACGCTGATCTGTTGGCGCTGTGTACAAAGCGCGCAACTTAAATATTATATGCAATCTGACAAAGGTCGTCAACTGTAATTTTATTACAGCGCTACTTCGTCAGTTCGTAGGTGTCGCGGGCGATCACGAGCTCCTCGTTGGTTGGGATGAGGAGGATCGCGACTTTTGAGTCGTCGCGGCTGATGACGGTCTCTTTGCCGCGCACCTTGTTTTTGACGAGGTCGAGTTTGATGCCGAGGTTGCCGAGCTCGGAGCAGATGACGTCGCGCGTGTCGACGTCGTTTTCACCGACGCCGGCTGTGAAGACGATGGCGTCCACACCGTTCATCTCGGCGATGTAGGCGCCGATGTAGTAGCGGACGCGGTGGGCGAAGACTTTGAGCGCGAGCTCGGCGCGCACGTTGCCGTCCGCAATGGCGTCTGCGATGTCGCGGAAGTCGCTGGAGATGCCGGAGATGCCAAGCATGCCGGATTTTTTGTTCAGTATGCCGAGGACTTCATCGGCTGTGAGGTCTTCTTTGTCTGCGATGAAACTGATGATGGCCGGGTCGATCGAGCCGGCGCGGGTGCCCATCGCGAGACCTGCGAGAGGCGTAAAGCCCATCGAGGTATCGATGCATTTTCCGCGCTTGATGGCGGATACGGAGGCTCCGTTGCCGAGGTGGCAGGTGATGAGTTTGAGGTCGGCGATGTTGACGCCGAGCATGTCGGCTGCGCGTTCGGCGACGTATTTGTGGCTCGTGCCGTGGAAGCCGTAACGGCGGATGCCGTACTTCGTGTAATATTCGTAGGGAATTGCATAGATGTAACTCTCGGGCGGCATGGTCTGATGGAAGGCCGTGTCAAAGACGGCGACTTCGGGTGTGCCGGGCATGAGTTCCTGGCAGGCGGCGATGCCGAGCAGATTGGGCGGATTGTGCAGGGGCGCGAGCTCGACGCACTCTTCGAGGGCCGCGATGACCTTGTTGTCGATCACGACAGATGTAGCATATTTTTCGCCGGCGTGTACGACGCGGTGGCCGACGGCGCCGATTTCATCCATGCTTTTGACAACGCCGTAGATGGAGTCTGTGATGGCGTTCATCACATTTGCGATCGCGTCTTTGTGATCTTTCATCGGGGTTTCCTGAATGAATTTCTCCTCGACGTTTGTCTTTTCGTGCTTGAGCACGCTGCCGGCCATGCCGATTCGCTCCACGAGACCCTTGGCCAGGAGTGTTTCGTTTGTCATGTCGAGCACTTGATACTTGAGCGAAGAACTGCCGCAGTTGATAACCAATACCTTCATTGTTTTCATCATCCTCTCAATACATGCGCCTTTGATAGACGCAAGAATAATTCGCTACATTATTATACGGGAAAATGATGACAAAACCCATTGTGAAATTGCACGAAAGTGGTAAAAAATTGCGAAAAAATTGCGAGAAAAGCGTCACACAAATGCAAAATAGCGTTCCGCCTCCCAAAGGGCGCTTCGTAGTACAATATAATACGAACAATAATGACTTGATTAAAGGAGTTCAATGGCGAATAGCAAAAGTTCCGGCGGGAGTTCCGGCACGAAAAAGCGCAGCAGTTCGGGCGCAAAGAGAGATGTTTCAAACGCCGCCCGCGGCAAAGCGGCGGCGCAGGAGCGTGCACGGATCCATCGGGAGATCGCGTCGATCGTATTGATTGCGTTGGGTGCCTTCCTCATTTTCGGCTTGTTCGCGAATGCGGCAGGCAAACTCGGAGACGTTATCGACACGGGTGTGACGGGAGTGTTTGGGATCATGGCCAATGCCTTGCCCTTCTTTCTGATCGCCTATGGGGTGCTGCTCCTGATCGGACGCATCAAACTCCCGCGCGCGCGCACCATATTTCTGGCGTCTGTGGCCTTTCTCATGCTGTGTATTTTGTTTGCAGGGCATTATGTGGAGGCTGTTTCCGGCGGCGGCGCACATATCATCGGCGATCCCGATTTGAAGGCCGTGTTCTCCGCGAGTGCAGGAGGAAAGGGCGGAGGTGTCATCGGATCATATATTGCAAAGGGTCTTGTCAGCCTGATCGGAAAGGCCGGCCTGTATATCCTCACCATCGCGCTGCTCATCATCAGTATCATCTTGCTTGCCAATATGTCGATGTCGAAGGCGGCCGGCAAGGTCCGTGCAAAGCAGCTTTCCAGCAGGGAAAAACGTCAGCAGCGGCGTGAGGCGCAGCTAACTGTTTACGAAGATGATGTCTATGAGGAGCCGGGCCTTGAAGTTCCTGTCCTTGCGGCCCGGAAAAAGGCTGAACATGCAGAGACGCCTACGGCTGCTTCGGCGAAACAGCGCCGCATTCTCGATGCGGTGAAAAACGATGAGACGTACGGGGATGTCAGCACGCCGCGTGGTCTCGATATTGAAGATACCAACGTACCCTTTGTGCCCGATGCGGCATCTCAGAATGCCGGGCGTACCGTGTCCAAGGATACCAGCCCGAGGGGGGCGTCGGTAAGGGCTCCGGGAACCCCCGCGCCTGTTCCCTTGACGGCAGATGCCGATCTTGGAAAAGCAGCTGAAGGGAAGATGCATTACGGGCCGCCTCAGAGCGACAGCAATTACAAACTGCCGCCTATCGATCTGCTGTCCAAAAGCAAGGCCGGAGCAAAAACGGAAAGTCCCGCCGAGCTCAAACGCAATGCGACCCGGCTTGAGCAAGCCATGCGCGACTTCCGCGTGGACGCCAAGGTGCTCAAGGTCACGGTCGGTCCGACGGTCACGCGCTACGAAGTGGAGCCGGATGTTGGCGTCAAGATTCAGGCGATCCGCAGTCTCGAACCCGACCTTGCGCTCAAGCTCGAAGTCAAGAGCGTGCGCGTGGTTCCCATGCCCGGCCAGGCGGTCATCGGCATCGAGGCCTACAATGCCAATACGAGCATTGTCTCGCTGCGCGATATCATAGACTCCGATGAATTCCGCGGGGAACCGTCAAAGATCGCATGCGCACTGGGCAAGAATGTTTCCGGCAAACGCATCATCGCCGACCTCAAAGAGATGCCGCATCTGCTCATCGCCGGCACGACCGGTTCCGGCAAAAGCGTCTGCATCAACAGCATCCTTTTGTCAATCCTGTACCGCGCGAAACCGAGCGAAGTCAAACTGATCCTCGTCGATCCCAAGGTGGTCGAGCTGAAGAGTTACAACGATTTGCCGCATCTGCTTGTGCCCGTGGTCACGGATCCCGAGCGGGCGGCGATGGCCTTGTCCTATGCGGTCACGCTGATGAACGATCGTTACAGGAAATTCTCCGAGCACAATGTGCGCAACCTCGAAAGTTTCAACGACAAGATGCGGGGGGAAGGGCTGTATGAAGAGGTCCTGCCGCAGATCGTGATCGTGATCGACGAACTTTCGGATCTGATGATGGTGGCTTCGGCAAAGGTGCAGGAGTCGATCTCGCGGCTGGCGGCGATGGCCCGGGCTGCGGGCATGCATCTGATCGTCGCAACGCAGCAGCCGCTCGCATCTATACTGACCAGCGTAATAAAGGCCAATATCCCTTCGCGCATTGCGTTCGCAGTGTCGTCAAATTCGGCGTCGCGTGTCATCCTCGACAATCCCGGCGCAGAGCGTTTGCACGGCAAGGGCGATATGCTGTTCAATCCCGTCGGCGTGCGCGAACCCATGCGTGTGCAGGGCGCCTTTGTCGACGAAAAAGAAGTGGTGAAAGTCGTCGAGTTTGTGAAGAAGCAGATGGATCCCGACTATAGCACAGAACTGATGGCGCAGGTCGACTCGATGGCGTCCGGCTCTCTGACGGATGATGAGGATGACCTTTTCTTGGACGCTGTCGAAATGGTGGCGCAGGCCAAACAGGCTTCGGTCTCGATGATCCAGCGGCGCTTTCGCGTCGGCTACAACCGCGCGGCCAGGCTGGTCGATATGATGGAAGAGCGCGGCATCGTGGCGCCGTCGGACGGGACCAACAAGCCCCGCCGCCTCATCATGAGCGAAGCACAGATCGCCGGCTTTCTGTCGTCGGGCGGCCGGGTGGACTTCGTAGCCGGGGCGCTCACGTCGGAATCGGCGCCAGTGGCGGAGGCCCGGGCGGCGGAAGAACCGCCTGCGTTTGATGAGCCGGAAGACCTTGGCGGGCCGTCCGGAGCCCCCGAGCCGGCCGAACGGCCGGTCCGCTCTTTTGATGATTTCGACGAGTTTGATGATTGAACAATCAGCCCGGAAATGCGCAATGTCGAATTCCTCGCGTTATTCGCAGAATAGACCCCCTCTATTATGCGGAAAGTGCGACTTTTTCGACATTTCGGCTTTCATGCGGCATAGACACTTATGAAAATATTCATTGATACGGTAGGGTGTCCCAAAAATCATGAAGACTCTGAGCGTATGGCGGGGGGGCTTGCGGCGGCGGGGCATGAGATCGTTTTCACGCCGGAGGAGGCTGACGCGATCGTGGTCAACACCTGCGGCTTCATCGAGGACGCCAAACGGGAGTCGATCGAGACGATTTTTAGTTATGTTCCGTACAAGGCGCAGCCTGTCATTCCCGCCAACGCGGGAATCTCCCCCCGGCCTCGCAAGCTCATCGTCACGGGTTGCCTGTCGCAGCGCTATGCGGACGAACTAAAGGCAGAACTGGCGGAAGCCGATCTCATCCTCGGCGTCGATGCAGCGGAGAAGCTGCCCGGATTGATAGACGGCATTGACCCCTGTCATCCAGGGCTTGACCCCTGTCATCCCGGGCTTGACCCCTGTCATCCCGGGCTTGACCCCTGTCATCCCGGGCTTGACCCGGGATCCACCGCGCCGCCGCGCTACGCCCTCTCGTCCCGCTACACCTCTACGCTCAAAGTCGCCGAGGGCTGCTCGAACAGTTGCGCCTACTGCGTGATCCCGCGCATCCGCGGTCCTTACCGCAGCGTACCGATGGAGGACATCCTTGAAGAGGCGGCCACGCTTGCGCGGGAAGGCGCGCGCGAACTCGTTTTGATCGCGCAGGATGTGACCTGTTACGGGAAAGAGCTTTATGGCGAATATCGTCTTCCGGAATTACTGCGCAGACTATGTCAAGATGATATGTTGACAGACGTGCAGTGGATCAGATTGCTCTATTGTTACGAGGAACGCATCACGGATGAGCTGACCCGCGTGATGCAGGCGGAGCCAAAATTATTACATTATATAGATATCCCTCTGCAGCATGTCAGTGCGGATATTTTGAAACGCATGAACAGGTTTTCTACGCCGGAGAGCATCCGGGATACGATCGCCAGGCTCAGGGCAGCCATGCCGGATATCGTGATCCGCACGACGTTTATCACGGGCCTGCCGGGGGAAACGGAGGAAGACTTTGAGGCGCTGATGGAATTTTGCGAGGAGACGAAGTTTGACCGGCTCGGCGTGTTCGCCTACTCGCGCGAAGAGGGCACGGCCGCCGCCGCGATGCCGGATCAGGTCGATCCCGCCCTGGCGGAGGAGCGCAAGGACGCGCTCATGCGGCTGCAGATGGACATCTCCCTCGAAGCCAATGCCCGGCTCGTCGGCACGGTGGTCTGTGTGATCGTCGATGGGACCGAAGACGATTATTTCATTGGAAGAACGAAGGGCGACGCGCCGGAGATCGACAACGCAGTGATGTTCACGGTGCCCGGATCCGCGCCCGCACCTACGCCGGGCGATTTCGTCCGCATCCGAATCACGGACGCGATGGACTATGACCTCGTCGGAGAGATGATTTCTTGATTTTGCGTAGCGGCGTACGTTTGGATCGTTTCCAAAAAAACCGCACCGTATTTTGCTAATTTGTGTTCGCCGACGCCGGAGACGTCCAAGAACTCGCTTTCGGTGGCCGGCATTTTCCGGCACATATCTTTCAGTGCGGCGTCGGCAAAGATCACGTAGGCTGGGACTTTGGCCTCGTCTGCGAGCCGGCGGCGGACGACGCGCAGGGCGTCAAACAACTCGGCGGAGACGGGTTCGTTGGAATCATTGGACTTAGCGGATTCATGGGCTGCAGACGGCGGCAGGGGCTCCGCGTATTTCGGCATCTTGAGGATGATCTGCTTTCCGCCCTTTGTGATCTCGCCGGACTTCGCGGAAAGGGTGATGGTCGGGTATTGCCCGTCGGACGTCAGCAGGTAGCCCTCCTTGCTGAGGTGGTCGATGAGATCCACGATGCGCCGCTTGGGAACATCGGTCATGATGCCGTAGGTGGAAAGTTCGTCAAATCCGGCGCGGCGGAGTTTCTCATTGGCGCTGCCCCGCAATACGTCCGCGATCATCGTTTTGCCGTGCGGCCACGCGCGTTCGGTGATGCGGTAGACGCAGGAGATGATTTTCTGCGCGTCCTCGGTGACGTCGATTTCCTCAAATATCGTGTGGCAATTGTGGCAGTTGCCGCAAAACAAGTCGGCTTTTTCTCCGAAATACTTTAGGATGTAACTTCGCAGGCAGTCGGTGGTGGCGGCGTAGAAAGTCATCACTTTGAGCAGCTCCATGTCCTTTGCGATCAGGGCGCGGCGTTCCTCCTCTGTAGCGGACTCACTTTGCTCGGCGCTCTTTTCAATCAGGAATTTGTTCAGGTGCACATCCTTTGCTCCGTAGAGCAGGATGCAGTCCGCAGGGTTGCCGTCACGCCCCGCACGCCCGGCCTCCTGATAGTAGCTTTCTAAATTTTTTGGCATATTGTAATGGATGACGTAGCCGACATTTGATTTGTCGATACCCATGCCGAAGGCGTTCGTCGCGACCATGATTTGCTTCCTGTCATAGCTGAAATCGTCCTGGTTGGCGCGGCGTTCGGCGTCGCTCAGGCCGGCGTGATACCGCGTAGCGCTGTATCCCTTGCGCCCGAGCGCCTCGCAAACCTCTTCGACGGCCCGGCGCGTAGCACAGTAGACGATACCGCATTTCTCCTTGCGCTTTTCGATGATGGCAAGCAGATCGCGCAATTTGTCGGCGGGCCTGCGGACTTCGAAGTATAGATTTTTCCGGTCGAAGCCCGTGACGCAGACATAGGGCGCGTCTAATTCGATATGCCGAATGATATCTTCGCGCACGTTTTCAGTGGCCGTCGCCGTAAAGGCCGCCACGACCGGCCGCTCCGGCAGCGACGAAATGAACTCCGCGATCTTTAGGTATGACGGCCGAAAATCCTGTCCCCACTGTGACACACAATGCGCCTCGTCGACGGTCACCATGCTGATTTGGATCGTCTGCATCAAGCGTTCGAAGTCGGGAGCATCCAGACGCTCCGGCGCCACATAGAGGATCTTGTACTCACCGCAGGCCGTCCCGTGCATGGCCTCCGCATACTCGTCCGCTGTCATAGCGCTATGGATACAGGTCGCCGGCACGCCCGCCGCCGCCAGCGCCTGTACCTGATCCTTCATCAGAGAAATCAGCGGCGAGATGACAAGGGCCTGTCCTTCGAGGAGCAGCGCCGGCACCTGGTAGCAGATGGATTTCCCCGCGCCCGTCGGCATGATCCCCATCGCGTCCCGCCCCGAAAGCAAAGCCTCAATGATCGCCTCCTGCCCGTCCCGAAAGCGCTCGTACCCAAAGTACTGCCGGAGAACGCCGCCCGGCGTGTTGACATTGATTCTCGTTGGCTTCATCTTTTGGAAGGCAGGAATCTCCGCCTACGCAAGAAATTTGTTTTCGATTTCTATATAATAATAACGTACATCAGAAACGCGAGGAGGTGTCCATTTGTGCTTGTCGTTCATGTCCGACTCCTTTC
>JAISJT010000114.1 GCA_031261395.1 Eubacteriales Family XIII. Incertae Sedis bacterium | reverse complement strand
CAATACCACAATATTCATCTCGCACCTCTACTTCTTTTCGTCTTTGTTGATAATGATATGACGAATCACATCGTCGGAAATACGAAGTCTGCGGTCGAGCTCTTTTGGCAGATCGGCCGGGGCATTAAATGTGATGAGCACATAGTAGCCTTCGTGTTTCTTTTCGATCGGATACGCCAAACGGCGCAGACCCCAAACGTCCACGTTCGTCACTTCGCCGCCGTTTGCGATGATACCCTTGACGGTCTCAACGGCTGCTTCCTTCTTTTCTTCGTCCAACGCTGCGGCCAGAACGAACAAAATCTCATAACTGTTCACTGTTTCACCTCCCTTCGGACTGAATGGCGCAGGTTTGCCCTGCACAGAGAGTTGGGACCAAAGCCCCAATATTCAATTTTCTCTGCCGCGCCCAAAAAGGCGCTCGATAATTATTACACAATCCCCAGCAGATTGCAAATATTTCGTGTAGAATATATTTACTTGTCTTGGATTCGCCGGTCAAGCCGGCGAATGACGAATTTGAAAGGATCTTATGGACGGAAAACTGACTTACAAGGACGCGGGCGTGGACACCAAGGAAGGCGAACGCGCCGTCAAGCTCATGAAGGAGCATGTCAAAAAAACCTTCGACAGCGGCGTACTCGCAAACCTCGGCGGATTTGGCAGCCTTTATATGCCCGACCTCACAGGGATCAGCGTCCCTGTGCTCGTTGCGGGCTCGGACGGCGTGGGCACGAAGCTCATGGTCGCCTTCATGATGGACAAGCACGACACGGTCGGACAGGACTGCGTGGCCATGTGTGTCAACGACGTACTATGCCAAGGCGCCAAGCCGCTGTTTTTCCTCGATTATATTGCCGCCGGACATATAGACGCAGAAAAGATTGCCCAAATCGTTGGTGGCGTGGCCGACGGCTGCGTGATCGGCGAGTGCGCCTTGGTCGGAGGTGAGACCGCGGAGATGCCGGGGCTCTACAGCAAAGGCGACTATGACATGGCCGGCTTCTGCGTAGGACTGGTCGACCGCGACCGCATCATCGACGGCAGGGACATCAAGGAAGGCGACGTCATCATAGGTATCAAGAGCAGCGGACTGCATTCGAACGGTTTTTCCCTGGCGCGGAAGGTTTTGTTTGAGGTCGGCGGACTGAAGGTCACGGACAAGCCGGAGGAACTCGGCGGACAGACTCTCGGCGCGGTCCTGCTCGAACCGACGCGCATCTACACCAAGCAGGTAAAGATCATACTCGGGCGCACACACCCCAAAGCCCTCATCCATATCACCGGCGGCGGGTTCTATGAAAACATTCCCCGCGTCATGCCGTCGGGTCTCGGCGCACGCATCCGCAAGGATTCCTGGACGCGCCCGCAGATCTATGACCTGATCCAGCGCACCGGGGAAATCGACGAAAAAGAAATGTTCTCTACTTTCAATATGGGCATAGGTCTGATGGCCATCGTCGACAAAGCGTCGGCCACCCCGGTCATCGAACTGCTGGCCGCCGAAGGCGAAGCCGCCAGCGTGATCGGCGAAGTCTCCCTCGGCAGCGGGATCACCATTTGGTAATGAAAAATATTTCCGTCATGGTCTCGGGCGGCGGCACCAATCTTCAGGCCGTGATCGACAGCGTCAAAGACGGGCGTATCCCGGACGCGCGCATAGCTCTCGTACTCTCGAGCCGGGACGGCGTATATTCGCTCGAACGCGCCCGCAAAGCCGGTATCCGTACCGTCGTGATTTCCAAAGATGAATACCCTGACGAAGAAGCAAAAACAGTCGCCATCCTCGCCGCTCTAACAGAGGCACAGACCGATCTCGTCGTCATGGCCGGCTATATGAGCATCCTCTCTCCGCGTGTACCGCAGGCATACGCCGGGCGCATCATCAACATTCACCCTGCTCTACTGCCCAGACACGGAGGTCCCGGTTATTATGGGCTGCATGTACATGAAGCAGTGATAGCTGCGGGCGACACGGAAAGCGGCGCCACCGTTCACTATGTTACCGACGGCGAAGTGGATTCGGGCGAGATCATACGGCAGGAGCGAGTCCCCGTACTTGCGGGCGACACGCCGGAGACCCTGCAGCAGCGCGTCCTCACAGTAGAACACCGCATCCTGCCGGAGGCGGCGGCATTGGTATTACAGAAACTCTTCCGTTAGTATTTCCCAAAGTTCATGGTCGTATCGTACCAGGCCTCGAAGACCTCTTCATTGTAGTGGTCCAGCACGATGGAACAGTCCATGATGAACCCTCCGCCCGGAGCGCAGGCGTCTATCATACGTTTTGTTTCTTCCACGACGTCTTCTTTTTTCCCGAAGACAAGGGCAGCGCCGGGGACATTGCCGCCGATGCAGGCCACGTCGCGCAGAGTTTCCTTCGCCTTGACGATATCCACCTGCTCAAACATATATATGACCTTCCCCTTGGGCACTTCCTTGATGACGTCAAGCCGCGTGTTGTATTTTCCCTCACAAAAGACATAGGGCGTAATCCCAAAAGAAATCAATTTTTCGATCACGCGCTGCAGTGACGGCCAATAGTATTTCCTGTACGTCTCGTCACTCATGAAGTCATCCGTCCCGCCATGAAGGGGCATGAAACAAAATTCCACGCCGCGCTGTTTCATCTGTGCGGCGCTCTGCATCGCAATCGTCTCCATCACACCAATGGCCGCCTCTACTTTGTCCGGTATCAAAAACAGATCCATCGGCACATTCAGATACCCCCGCAGCATATCCGCGAGCATATCGTAAGGTGCGAGCTGGCCGGCCTGGTTGGCCACGGTCGTTTGCATTTCCGCCGCAACGCCCGAAAGATAGGCGACGCCGGCATTCCACTGTTTCATCTGCTTCCCGGCCGCCGCAAGCGTCAGGAACGCCTCGATCACATCGGGATCCGAAAAGGGCTGCATCGACGCAAAATGCCCTGCGGAAAAAATATTACGAAATCCTATTTTTGAAAGCGCAGCAAGGTTTTTGTGACGTCTGGGAAAGACCTTCGTCATCAGAAAATGAGACGGGTCGCTCAGGAATTCGTCATACTCATCCTCTTCCATGAAGGCCCGGTCAAGTATCTGAAATCCGGTATTCAG
>JAISJT010000070.1 GCA_031261395.1 Eubacteriales Family XIII. Incertae Sedis bacterium | reverse complement strand
TGACAAATCTGGCACACGGCGAATTTGTCGTGCTCGCCGCCTATTTTTCACTGGCGATCTCCGGGGCGACGGGACTGAATCCCTGGCTCTCGCTTGTATTGGTGGGACCGATCATGTTTTTCATCGGGTTTGCGATTCAAAATCTGATCGTCAACAGGCTGATGCCGCGCGGCGCAGAGGCGCCTCTGCTGGTCATGTTTGGTATGTCGATCATCATTCAAAATGTGATCCTTCAGGTGTTTTCAGCCGATCCTCAGCATCTGACCAATCCTCTCGATACGAGCAGTTTCGCGGTAGGCTCATCAGTCGTGCCGACAACTTTCCTCATCGACTGCGTGGTAGGGGTCTTCGTCATCATGATCCTGAATGCCTTCATGAAACGTACCTATGCGGGTATGGCTGTACGTGCAGTCAGTGATGATACCACGGCGGCGCAGATCATGGGTATCAATGTGAATCTGATTTACGGCATTGCGATGGGGATCGCCATGGTCACCTCGGCGGTAGCGGGCGTTCTGGTCGGACAGACATATAATTTTTATCCGACGACGGGCTCGCAGTATCTCATTATCTCGTTTGGCATCGTGGTGATAGGCGGGATGGGCAGCATCAAGGGGACATTGGTAGCAGGTTTGATCTTTGGCCTGGCGCAGTTGCTCGGCGGCTTTATATTCGGAACGACGCTGCAGCTTTTGGCGGGATATATCATCATTTTGATCATGCTCGCGGTCAAACCGCAGGGCTTGTTTGCAAAATAGAAAGGGATGGAAATGTCGAAATCGTCAAAGATCCGGGTGGCTGTAATCATTATTGTGATCCTCTGCCTGTATTTGGTGCCGGGGTCTCCGCTTGCCACTGACAATATGATGCGTATCGGCCTTTTGATCGCGCTGTACTGTACGCTCGGACTGATGTGGAATCTGATGGCCGGATACACCGGGATGGTCTCGCTCGGCCAGCAGATATTCATAGGCATCGCCGGATACAATGTGGCGGTGTTTGCTACGACTTTCGGGCTGCCGTTTTGGGCGGGCATGTTTTGCGGCGCGGGTATCAGCGTCTTGCTGTCGGTAGCGCTGTCTTTCCTGCTCTTTCGCATGAAGGGTATGTATTTCGCTATCGCGACATGGATCACTTCAGAGGCGCTGAAAATCATTTTCACGAGTTGGGAATTTGTCAATATGGGTGGGGGCATGACTATCAAACTGCGTCCCTATCCCGGCGTATTCGAACTGTATTATATAGCGCTGACTCTGGCTATCGGGGCTTTCATCGTCGTCTTTTTCGTACTCAATTCGCGTATCGGGCTGGGGCTCAAGGCGATGAGGGATGACGACGATGCTGCCGCCGCTTCGGGCGTCAATATTTTTCGCGCAAAACTTTTGTGCTTTATGATTTCCGGCTTTGTGACTGGGCTCTGCGGCGCGCTCTTTTATATCAATCAGGGAAGTATATTTCCGGGGCCGGGCTTCGGCATCAGTTGGACGGTGGCGGCGGTGTTCATCGTGATCATCGGCGGTATAGGTACGATCACGGGACCTATAGTCGGCGCTGTCATCTACGTTTTTCTGTCGGAATTTCTGTCCAGGTATCAGGGCTACAGCATGATCATCCTGGGGGTGATCGCCATCGCTGTCATCCTCGGACTGCCGTATGGGATCGTCGGGACGATAGAGCGCAAATTTGGATTTGAGGTGCTTTCGACGAGGCGCATCATGAAAAACCTGCTTTCGGGCAAGCAGATAAATACGGATTATTCGCGGGGTCGCGACCTGCGTGTAAGCAAATAATTACAAATGTAATAGTGAACTGAAAGGAGTTAAAAATGTTGAGGAATGAAAATGGATCCCGGGCCTGCCCCGGGATGACAAAGGGGAAGCGTTGTCTGGCGCTGGTTTTGGCTTTGGCTATGGTGTGCGCTCTGGCGCTGGCAGGTTGCGGCGGCGGCGGCGCCTCGGACGGGGGGTCAAGCGATACGGCGGCTGGAGACAATGCCTCGGCACCGGTAACGCAGGCACCGTCAGGTGATACTATCAAGATAGGCATCGTCAATCCGACGACGGGTCCGCTCGCCGGCTTTGGCGAGGGATCGCCCTGGACGGAAAATATCGTAGTCGATTATGTAAACAATGAACTGGGCGGCATCGAAGTCGACGGCGTCAAGAAGCCTATCGAAATCATTCTGTATGATACGGAAAGCAATGCGACGCGCTGCACGGAACTGACACAGAAACTGATCACGGAGGACAAGGTGGATCTGATCGTCGTGCGGCATACGCCTGATACGGTCAATCCGGCTGTCGCCGTCTGTGAGCGCTACGAAGTGCCGTGCATCTCGGCGGATGAGCCCATCGACGCCTTCTTGCCGGAGGGTCCGTTTGAGTGGTCTTTCCATGCGCATTGGCAACTCGTGGATCTTTATCCGCAGTATCTGTCGCTGTGGGATCAGGCTGGTTTTGGTCCCGGTACAGGCGCGAAGGTCGGATATCTGTTTCCGAGTGATGCTGACGGATTTGCCTGGGTCGACGGATTTGATACTCTCGAAGCATATGGTTATTCGGTCATCGATCCGGGACGTTTTCCGGCAGATACCACTGACTATTCCGATATCGTGCGGCAGTTCAAAGATGCTGACGTCAATATCGTCGTTGGCTGTGTGACAAATCCGGCGTTTTCGACATTTTGGAAACAGGCCAAGCAGCTGGGCTTCGATCCTGACGTCGTCAGTGTCGGAAAGGCCTATCTCCTGCAGGCGGACGCCGATGCGATTGGCGCGGATCTGATGGACAACCTCGAGTGCGAGGTCTGGTGGGACAAATCCAGATCGTATGAATCCTCGCTTACCGGCCTGACGCCGTCTGCGTTTGCCGAGAAATACCAGGAAGAATCAGGACGCAATATCACGCCGCCGATGTCTTCGAAGTTTACGACGATGGAGATCGCAGTGGATGCGCTGACGCGCGCGGGTACGCTGAACAAAGAAGCGATCCGTGACGCTATCGCACAGACCGATCTCGATACGATATACGGTCACATCAAATACACGTCCGAGCATACATCACCAATTCAGATGACGGGCGGTCAGTGGCAAAAGCAGGAGGACGGAAGCCTCAAGCTTGCCGTCATCAACAATTCGGTTGCAGCGGATCTGCCGACGACCGGCGCGTATATTCCGCTGAAAAAATAGCCAACCTTCTACTAATTGTGCGGCGGGTATATACCTCTCTCAAACACCCGCCGCACGCCTGATAAAGGTGAATGAAATGTATGTAACGCCTGAAATGTTAAAAGATTTTTTGCTCACGACGCTGCAGAAGGTGCAGCTCTATGGCAATGTAAGGATTCATTTTCGGGGAGTGAAGCTGCCCGAAGAAAACGAAAAATATCATCACGATTTTCTCTACATCCTGACGCCTGAGCAATGGGAGGCTTCCGGCGGAAAAGTAAATGCGATCATTCCGGTTCGCGCTTCTGTGATCCCAAAGACGGCGGACAACTGCCTGATCATAGCGCAGACGGAACCGGGAAATATGATCAACCTCGTCCATGAGTGTTTCCGGATGTATATCGAATGGTACAAGGATCTTTATGAAACGATCGCGATCGGCGGCAGCCTTGAGTCGCTTTTGGACAAGTGTACCCCGATTTTGCGGAATCCGTTTTTTATCGACGATTCCAGCTATCGTACGCTGGCGCGGCTCAGGAATTATCCCACCGGAAATTTCAAGGATAACGAATATATCTTCATGCAGCAAAACGGTCATCATTCTTCCGAATATATTTTTGCTATGCTGAACAGCAATGTGTCCGTGAAATCTTCCGAGATCTCGCCGAGGGCCATCGTGCACAAATTGAATTTTCTCGCACACCGAACACTGTATAGCACGATCAAAGTCGATGGCGAAATCGTCGCTTTTTTTACCTGTATAGAGCTGGAAACGCCGATCACACCGGGGATGGTCGATGTTTGCGAGACGCTGACCATCCTGCTCGGCAAGGTCTTGTCAAACCGTGAATATCTGCCGGCTTTACGGCAAAACGGACTCGACGGGGATCTTGTTCTTGGCGTTATGAACGGAACGATCGTCGATTGTGAACTGACGGAGAAAATTTTCAAGCAGATCGGGGGGAAGAAAGACGATTATTTCATCGTGTATATTCATACAAATGTGAATACTTCGGTGAATTCCTTCCTTTTGCCCCGCACGACGGAACTGTTGATGAGCAATTTTCCGAATACTTTTGCATTCGCTGACGGATCGCGAATCATTTTTTTTGTCAATGAACCGTCTGGCAGGGAACTTCATGACAAGATTGCAAGTTCGATTTCATTTTATCTCGGGGACTTCGATATCCTGATCGGTTTTTCGCTCACTTTCACGGATCCGGGTCTTTTGTCGGTTTGCTTCAAGCAGGCGCTGGCGGCGACAAAGTATGGTCTGCTTGCAAACAGCAAGGGAAAAGTGTTTGGTTACAGCGACGTCGCCGCCTATGATATCCTGGACAAATACGGCGAGCCGAAAGTGCTTTTGGCGACTTGTCATCCGGCGGCCTTTATTTTGCACAAGCACGATCAAAATAATAGAATGACCCTGCTGCCTGTCGTGAAGGCCTTCATCGAATACGCAGGCAATACCGCGAAGATCTCAGAAAAACTATATATGCACCGCAATACTGTTTATTACAGAATGAGACAGGCCGAGAGTTTGACCGGTATCGATTTCACTGACGGAACATCGCATTTTCATTTGTTATTGTCGATCTATATCGTCGAATTCACCGGCACGGAGAATCCCGATGAGTGATTCCGAATAATGCGTTAAGACTTCGCTTTTACGCAGCCAACCAGACCGCCGCTTTCGACCAGATTTGCCATAAAGGGAGGCAGGGGGGCGGCCTTGTAAGTCTCGTCCTTTGTCATGTTGCGGATGGTCCCGGCGGCGAAATCGATCTCGAGTTCATCGCCGGCGCTGATGGCTGCTACGGCCTCTTTTGATTCAAGCAGAGGGAAGCCGATATTGAATGAATTGCGGTAAAAGATGCGCGCGAAGGATTCGGCTATGACGGCCTGTACGCCGGCGGCCTTGAGCGCCATCGGAGCGTGCTCGCGTGATGAGCCGGAACCGAAATTCTTGCCGGCGACTATGACGTCGCCAGGTTTTGCCCGGCTCACAAACGAGGGGTCTATGTCCTCCATGGCGTGAGCGGCGAGCTCGGACGGATCCGATGTGTTCAGATATCTGGCGGGGATGATGACGTCGGTGTTGACATTGTCCCCGTATTTGAATGCTTTGGACATTTGGCTTCGCTCCTTTGTTATATCTTCTTTATATTTATTATCTCCGCCGCCGGACCTTAGGTTTGCTCCGAAATGCTGGTTGTGTTTCCGTAAGTTGTCATTCTATTTTTTCGTTTTTGGAAACACAAAGGCATTTCTCCGCAAACCTAAGGTCCGGCGGCTGAGGTACTATTTATATATCATTTAATTCGGCGGGGTCGGTTATGGCGCCGGTGGTGGCGGAGGCGGCGGCTACGGCGGGGTTGGACAGATAGACTTCGGAGGTTGTGTGGCCCATGCGGCCTACGAAGTTGCGGTTGGTGGTGGAGATCGCTCGCTCGCCCGCGGCCAGGACGCCCATGTGGCCGCCGATGCAGGGGCCGCAGGTCGGGGTGGAGAAGACGGCGCCGGCTTGGATGAAGATTTCTGCCCAGCCTTTTTTTACGCATTCCAAATATACCTCCTGCGTTGCAGGGATGATGATGCAGCGTACGCCATCAGCGACTTGCCTGCCTTTCAGGATTTCTGCTGCCTCCTCCATGTCCTGACTGCGGCCGTTCGTGCAGGAGCCTATGACGACCTGGTCGATTTTGATGCCTTTTGCTTCTTCGACGGGTTTTGTGTTGTCCGGCAGGGATGGGAAGGAGACGGTCGGTCGGATCCCTGACAGGTCGATGTTGTAGGTTTCGGTGTATTCGGCGTCCGGGTCAGCCTCGTAGATGACGGGATTTTTTTGCAGGTGCTTGGCCGGATGCGCCTTGATATATTCGAGCGTCTTGTCGTCAACCGGGAAGATGCCGTTCTTTGCTCCCGCTTCGACTGCCATATTTGCGATCGTGAAGCGGTCGTCCATAGATAGCGCGGCCACGCCGTCGCCTGTGAATTCCATCGAGGCATAGAGGGCGCCGCCTGCGCCGATCAAGCCGATGATGTACAGGATCACGTCTTTGCCGCTGACCCAGCGGCCGAGGCTGCCGCTCAGTTCAAATTTGATAGCCGGCGGCACGCGGAACCATGCCTTGCCGGTCGCCATGCCCGCCGCCATATCCGTAGATCCGACGCCTGTTGAAAAGGCTCCGAGCGCGCCGTAAGTACAGGTGTGTGAGTCCGCGCCGATGATCGCATCGCCGGCCGTGACCAGCCCTTGCTCCGGCAGCAGTGCGTGCTCGATCCCCGCGCGCCCGACTTCATAATAATGCACGATGCCCTGTTCTTTTGCGAAGATCCTCATCGTCTTGGCCTGTTCAGCCGCCTTGATGTCTTTGTTCGGCGTATAATGGTCAGGCACCAGCACGATCTTCGTCCTGTCGAATACGCGGCTCTTGCCCATTCGCTCGAACTCCTTGATAGCAGGCGCACCCGTGATATCATTCGCAAGCACCACGTCAAGGTCTGCTTCAATGAACTCGCCGGGTTCTACGGCCTCGATTCCTGCATGAGCTGCGAGGATCTTCTGCGTCATAGTCATAGGTGTATGTTTATTAGACATGAATCAATGCTCCTATTATTTAAAAGGTTTTGCGATTTCGCGAAATACCTACAATAAAATCTCGGGTGTCTATTAAAAATAATAGCACAATTTTGTCGTCCGAAAAACAGCAAAACGAGTTCGTGACGTATGGCGGCGCAAATCGGTAAGAAAAAGCCGATTTTTTGACCAATATCGCACGCAGTACGTCATGAACTCATTTGCCGGTATTATAGTCAGGGAAATTTCAAGCCGAAATTTCGTCGCATCGGAATTTTTTGTTCGGCAAGCAGTTTGGCCAATTGTCCGTTGTGAACATCATCCCAATCGGCGCGCAATACCATATATCCTTCTGCGCGTATGGCGTCTTCGCGGCGCTTTTCGGCAAACAAATCATCCGCTTGTTTGTATTTGAGGCGGCCGTCCAGTTCGAGGATCACATTTCGGCGGCGCAATTTCCAAATCATATCCACGCGGCCAATACGCTTGCGGCCACTGTAAATATTCACCTGCTGCTGCGGCATTACAAATCCGGCTTTGTAAAGCGCGATAGCAGCGATCGTCTCCAGTGGTGACTCGCATTTTGGTGTCGCAAATGCCATGAGCCGCTCGAGTATATTACAGCCTTGTATATGTGGATGCATATCTAATTCCGTCAAAATTTGCTCTCGCGTAAATAACCGTTTGTAAAGGCAATGATTGATTGACACCAATAGCGAGTCAGGGGTATCGGTCTTTGCGAGTGTGCAAATTGAACGGCTCGTCCTGGCGCAAAGAATCCTTCTGGCATGGGTGGCGTCCGGATCACGTTGTTCATAATGCCAATGAATAAGATCCGTTCGCCTATGGATTTCGCTGATGCAGTTCGGGCGCATTTCAAATGGCGTCAATCGGGGAATGTCATGCGCGGCACAGACACTTTGTCCGGTAAACATCAATAGCGAGCGACGGTTTGAGGCGCACACACACAACTCGAGATGCCGCGCGGACGTTGAGAGTTTCGCCCATTCGTCCCACTTGGCATAATAATTCTTGGCCACCTGTATATATTCATTTGGGTCCATCGGTCGCTTTGTGTATATCATTACCATATAATATACTAAATTCCATAACATGGCAATAGCTATTTGCAAATTTTTCACATATTTTTTTCAGAATGAGTTCGTGACGTATGGCGGCGCAAATCGGTAAGAAAATGCCGATTTTTTGACCAATATCGCACGCAGTACGTCATGAACGTATGGGCTCGAGATCAGGGTTGTTTTGCGGCAGCGATTACCGATGTGGTTATAGTGAGAAGATGGCGGAGGCCAGGCTGAAGTAGACGAAGCAGGCGAAGGTGTCTGTGAGGGACGAGATGAAGGGGGCGGCCATGAGGGCGGGGTCTATGCCGATTTTCTTGGCGAGCAGGGGCAGCATGCCGCCGAGGCATTTGGCCAGGACGATGACGATGACCTGGGCGCAGCAGATGGTGATTGCTACGTTGAATTGCTGATGGTCCAGGAAGAGGATCTTGCACATATTGATTGCGGAGAGGCAGACGGCGACGATGAAACCGATGCGCAGTTCGCGCCATAGGACGCGCGCGGCGTCGCGGAGTTCGATTTCGCCGAGGGCGAGACCGCGGATCACGAGGGTTGAAGCCTGGGAACCGGAGTTGCCGCCTGTGCCCATCAGCAGGGGCAGGTAGATTGCCAGACTGGCCATGTCGGAGAGCAGCAGCTCGAAATGCGCGATGACCAAGCCCGTGATCATGGCGGAAAACATCAGGATCAGGAGCCAGGGGAGTCGGCTTCGCACTTGATGAAAAATACCCGCATCGAAATAATCTTTGTCCGAAGAGTCAAGGACGCCGCCCATGCGTTCGATATCCTCTGTCGTTTCATCCTGGATGGTTTGCAGGATGTCGTCGACCGTGATGATGCCGACGAGGCGCTTTTCATTGTCAACGACAGGGATTGCCAGAAAACCGTATTTGGTAAACGCTTCCGAGACTTCTTCCTGATCGTCGAAGACATTCACAAAGACGATATCGTCTACCATGAGATCGGAAACGGGAACGTCTTCGTCCTGCGTGACGAGGCTTCGGAGTGAGACGAGACCGAGCAGCCGGCGACCTCTGTCTTTGACATAGCAGGTGTAGACCGTCTCGGAGTCCATGCCGACCTTTTTGATATGCGCGAGGGCTTCGCCGACCGTCCATTCCTGCCGCAGCGTGATATAGTCGGGCGTCATGAGGGAGCCCGCGCTGTCTTCCGGATAATTCAGGAAGGTGTTGATGAGTTTGCGCTCTTCTTTCGTTGCTTTTTCAAGGATGCGGTCGACGATGTTGGCGGGCAGCTCTTCCATCACGTCGATCATGTCGTCAAAGCTCATTTCGTCCATGATAGACTTGATTTCCCGGTCGGTGATGCGCGAGATGATGCCGGTTTGGTCGTCTGTGGACAGCCGCGAAAAGACCTCGGCGGCAGCGTCTTTGGGCAGCATCCGGATGAGGATAATGGCGGTTTCGATGCCGAGTTCATCCTCGGCCTCACCGACGACATCGGCGATCTCTACTTCATCGAGGGAGAGGAGCAAATCGCGCGCGTGAATATACTTCTTCGCGCCGATGAGCGTGATGATATCATCGCGGATATCCTCAAATGAGATTTCTTCGTATGTCTTTTCTTGCTCAGACATCCCACTCCTCAAAACTGTAAACCGATATTGTGAGCCAATCGCGTCATATAACGCAAAGATAGCCTATGATAACACTTTTGAGGTATAATCGGCAATGGAGTATCGCGTGAAAACTCACTTGTCATTCCCGCCTGCGCGGGAATGACATACTGTATCGGCGGGAATGACATAGGGGATGACGTACTGTATCGGCGGGAATGACGTACTGTATCGAATGGAGGACTGGAATGGGTAATTCAACGATGGATGGGGCACGGCGGGCTAAGATCGACAGCCGTTTGCTGGCTACGGCGTCTGTGGGAACGCGCAATGCGGCGCTGGCGCTGGCGGCGGACGCTTTGTGGGACCGCCGCGCCGATATCGCGGCTGAAAATGAAAAGGACCTGAAGGCGGCGCGGGAAGCCGGGCTGCCGGATCCCATCGTCAAACGCCTTGATTTTGGGGAGAAAAAACTTGCGGATACGATTGCGGGCGTGCGGGAGATGATCGGCCTTTCCGACCCGCTCGGGCGTGTACTGCTGAAGCGTGAACTCGACGCCGATCTTTTGCTGACTCAGGTAACCTGCCCGATCGGGGTGATCGGGGTAATCTTTGAATCGCGGCCCGACGCCCTCGTACAAATTGCTTCGCTTTGCCTGAAAAGCGGGAATTGCGCCATTCTCAAGGGAGGCAGTGAGGCCCAGGCGAGCAACCGGATTTTGTTTGAAATCATACATGAAGCCGGCATTCGGGCAGGGCTGCCGCAGAGCTTTCTCACGCTGCTTGAATCGCGTTCGGAGATCACGGAGTTGCTGTCCTGCCACGAAAGTGTAGATTTGATCATCCCGCGCGGTTCCAATGAATTCGTGCGCTATATCATGGACCATTCCGAGATTCCGGTCATGGGGCATTCTGACGGTATTTGCCATGTCTATGTGGACAAGGCTGCGGATCTCGAGAAAGCCGTTTCCATCATTATTGACAGCAAGACACAATACGTTGCAGCGTGTAACACTGCCGAGACCGTGCTTGTTCACGAAGCCATCGCAAAGGCCGTGATCCCGAAATTACAGGAATCTCTGCGCGGGAATAATGTGCGGATTCATGCAACAAAACCGGTGCAGGATATTTTGGCCGAGGCCAGAGACGGAGCCGGAGCCGGAGCCGGGGCGCCTGCGTCCAATGTTCGCACCGCGCCTGCGTCAGAGGATGATTTTCGCACGGAGTATTTGGATTATATCGTTTCGATGAAAATCGTGGAGGATATTGATGAAGCGATCTTTCACATCAACGTGTTTGGGTCGCATCACACGGATGCGATCGTGACAGAGGACGACGAAGCGGCAGGGCGCTTTTTCGCGGGCGTGGACTCGGCGGGCGTATACCGCAACTGCTCTACACGCTTTGCGGACGGATATCGTTACGGCTTTGGCGCCGAAGTGGGCATCAGTACGGGCAAGCTGCATGCGCGCGGGCCGGTCGGGCTTGACGGCCTCGTGACCTACAAATACTTGCTTGAGGGCAACGGCAATATAGTAGCGGACTATGCGGAAGGGCGCAGGGCTTTTCATTTTCGGGATCTATGACCTGCTTACTCTTTTGGGTTGATGTAGCGGATTTTGGTGCGGCCGATAAATAGGGTGGAGAGCAGGGCTCCGACGAAGACGCCTGCCCCGTCGAAGCCAACATCCATAAGCATCGCCGCGCGGCCGCTGACGAAGGACTGGTGGAATTCGTCCGTACCTGCATAGGCTACGCCAATCAGCAGCGCAAAGAAAAAGCCGCGAAAAAGCCTCCCCGCAGTCCTGTCTTCGGGCAGCAAATAAGTATGAAATGCGGCGGCGAGGAAAAATCCCAACAGGGCGTATTCCGTGAAATGCGCGCCTTTTCTCACCATCCAAGAGAGAAGTTCATGCGCACCCTGATAGGCCGCACCGCTGATATAGTCAAAGGCGGGGATCAGCCGCTCAAGATTGCGTACAATAAAATTGCTCATCTGCGATGAATCTTCACCCGGCATACTCGACATGAAATAGATGAAACCCATAATAAATGCGGTGAGGCCGACGGAGACGACCGTCCCCCGCACTACGCGTCGTTTAGTTTTTTTCATATTTGTATAATACCATTTTTTCGGTATGGTATAATTTTGTGTTATGACTACGGGAAACTACGATAATAAATCGGTAATTCCGGCTTCGGCTCCGACGGACGGTGACGGGCGCGTTTATCACCTCAGGCTGGCGCAGGGAGATGTGCCTCCCTACATGATCCTTCCGGGGGCGCCTGAGCGGACGGCGCTGATCGCGCAAGGCTGGGAAAACGCGAAGGAGATCGCTTTCAACCGCGAGTACCGGACGTTCACGGGCGTGTACGGGGGCGTGGCGGTCGGGACGACTTCTACGGGCATCGGCGCTGCGAGTTCGGAGATTTGTATTCACGAATTGCATACGATAGGCGTGCATACTTGTGTGAGGGTTGGCACTACGGGGGTGATCCAGCCGGAATACGACCTCGGCGATTTGGTGATACCCTGCGCCTGCGTGCGAAAGGACGGGACTTCGGATAATTATATCGAGCCGGCCTATCCGGCGGCGGCCGATCAGACCGTGACTATGGCGCTCATGCAGGCCTGCGACAATCTTGGATATCGCTACGGCGTCGGTATCGGCTATACGGCAGCTTCGTTTTATATCGGACAGGGGCGGCCTCTTGATGCGGAAGACGCCAGGGCGACGGCCAGCGCTGCGAAGGCGGCTTATTGGCCGGGGTTTGCGGCGAAATTGATTCCGGATCTGACTTCGGCGGGGGTGATCAATATCGAAATGGAGGCGGCCGGGCAGTTTGTGGTCGGGCGTCTGCACGGGATGCGCATGGGCGCTATCTTTGCGGTGGTGGCAAACCGGGTGACGGATCGTTTTGGGGACGCCGGCGGCGAGGAGAAGGCTACGAAAGCGGCGTCTGAGGCGGTGCGGCTGTTGCGCGAGTGGGATGATGGCGGTGAGGTCGTGCTCAGGCTGCGGTCGGCGCTTCGGATAAAGAAGTAGGGCGTGTGTGGATCCCGGGTCGGCGCCCGGGATGACATGAGTGGCATGCCGGGGATGACAGGGGAAGGAGATATTTATGGATTTGAAATTGGCGGTCAATGCTATACGGGTGCTTGCTGCGGACGAGGTGCAGGCGGCGAATTCGGGGCATCCGGGGTTTCCTTTGGGGGCGGCGCCTATTGTTTATGAACTTTATGCCAATCATTTGAAGCACAATCCGGCAGATCCTGAATGGTTTGACCGCGACCGCTTTGTCTTGTCTGCTGGGCATGGCTCGGCGATGCTTTATGCTGTGCTGCATCTCTTTGGCTATGAAGGACTGACCGTGGATCAACTGAAGAACTTCCGGCAGTTTGGCTCGCTGACGCCGGGACATCCGGAGTATCGTCATACCAAAGGCGTGGATGCTACTACCGGCCCGCTCGGCGCCGGACTCGGTATGGCGGTCGGCATGGCGATGGCTGAGGCGCATTTGGCGAAGATATTTAACCGTCCGGGGCAGCAGCCTCTTGTGGATCACTATACCTATGCGCTTTGCGGTGATGGCTGCCTGATGGAGGGGATTTCATCCGAAGTCATGAGTCTGGCCGGGACGCTTGGACTTTCCAAACTCATCGTGCTCTATGATTCCAACCGTATCACCATCGAAGGTTCGACGGAGTTGGCGTTCACGGAGGATGTGACGAAGCGATTTGAGGCCTTTGGTTTTGGGACTTTTGAAGTGGCGGATGGCAATGATACGGAGGCGATAGGCCGTGCGGTCGAGGCGGCGAAGACTGATACGAAGAAGCCTTCCTTTATTAAGATACATACCCATATCGGCTATGGGGTGCCGGCCAAGCAGGACAGCGCGTCGGCTCACGGAGAACCGCTCGGAGAAGAAAACGTCCGCATCCTGCGCGAAAAACTCGGCTGGCCGCTCAAGGAAGCCTTCAGTATCCCGCAGGAAGTGTATGACCATTATGCGGAGAAGGCTGGGCGGGGCGTCCGGGCCGAGGAAGCCTGGGAAGGCCTGCGCAAGGAATACGCTGCGCGGGACGAAGCGGCGGCGGTCTTGTTTGAACAGTATCTCGCGCGCGAAATCACAGAAGAGGCCAAAGGGTTTCTTTCGGAAACAGTGGTGCAGGAAAAAGCAGAGGCGACGCGCGCGGTTTCCGGCAATATCCTGAACGGGCTCAAGGAGAGCCTGCCGTGGCTGATAGGCGGCTCTGCCGACCTCGCGCCTTCGAACAAAACATATCTCAAAGACGAGATCGATTTTTCTGCCGGCTCGCCGGGGGGACGAAACATCCATTTTGGTGTGCGCGAACTCGGGATGGGCGCGATTTGTCTGGGGCTGGCTCTGCATGGCGGCGTCGTGCCGTATTGTGCGACTTTCCTCGTCTTTTCGGACTATGTCAAACCGATGATCCGGCTGGCGGCGCTCATGCAGCTGCCGGTTTTGTATGTCTTCACGCATGACAGTATCGGCGTTGGCGAGGACGGGCCGACACATGAGCCTGTCGAGCAGCTAACGATGCTGCGGTCTGTCCCCGGATTGGACGTGTTCAGGCCCTGCGATACAAACGAGACGAAGGCGGCGTATCTCTCGGCTTTGACGAGCGGGCGGCCGACTGTACTGGCGCTTTCGCGTCAGAACCTGGCGCCTGTGGGCGCGGACGTCAGGGACGCGCTGAACGGCGGGTATATCCTCGAGATCGAAAACGGCGAGGAGCCGGAGGTGATCCTCATCGCTACGGGCAGTGAAGTCGCGCCCTGTGTGGCGGCAAAGAAACTTTTGGCAGGACATGGCATTGACGCCCGCGTTGTGAGCATACCGTCGCTCGACATCTTCCTTGCGCAGCCGGAGGCCTATCAGGCTGATGTGCTGCCAAAGGCTGTACGCAAGCGCGTGGTAGTGGAGGCCGGCAGCAGGCAGCCCTGGGGAGAGATCGCGGGACTTGACGGCGCCTATGTTACGATGGATGGGTTTGGCGCCTCGGCGCCGGCTGACCGGTTGTTTGCGGAATACGGGTTCACGGCGGAGCATATTGCGGAGGTGGCGGCGAAGTTGTGAGGAGGGATTCCCGCCTTCGCGGGAATGACAGGTGATGAATCGCGGGAATGACAGTCGGCGAATGACTGTAGTAGGAGAGGAACAAAATTATTATGTCATGTAAAGGAAACATGCTGATTGCACAGAGCGGGGGGCCGTCTTCGGCGATCAACGCATCTATCACGGGCGCAATCGCGCGGGGAATGGCGAGCACGAAGATACGCAATGTCCTCGGAGCGGTCAACGGCATGCAGGGTTTTTTGGATCGCAAGATCATCAATATTTCGGATCAGATGAAGACGAGCGAGGATTTCGACTTGCTGATTCATACGCCGGCGCACGCGCTCGGCTCGTCCCGGTACAAGATCGCGAAGGACGACAAGGAGACGTATGGCCGGATCATCGAGATCCTGAAGGACTACGACATCAAGTATTTCTTTTATAACGGCGGCAATGACTCGATGGACACGGTCAACAAACTCGCGGACTATTTGAAGGCTGCGGGCGAGGATATCGTGGCGGTGGGCATTCCAAAGACGATAGACAACGATCTCGAGCTGACGGATCACACGCCGGGGTTTGGCTCTGCCGCGCGCTATGTAGCGACGAGCGCCGCTGAACTCTATCTGGATACCTGCGTCTATCCGCTGCCGGCGGTGACGATCGTTGAGATCATGGGCCGCAATGCGGGGTGGCTGACGGCGGCATCCGCTCTTGCCCGCGAGACCGGGCTGCCGGCGCCGCATCTGATCTATCTGCCCGAGGTCGATTTTGACCCGGTGTGCTTTGTCAAAGAGGTGGCTGCGCTCCTTGAACGAGAGCCGCAAATCCTCATCACCGCTTCCGAGGGACTGCATACGGCGGATGGCAAGTATTTGTCGGATACGGGCGCTGCGGAGGATATGTTTGGGCACAAGACGCTGGGCGGCGCGGCGACGGTGCTGGAGAAATTGGTGAAGGAAAACGTCAAGATCCCCAAGCTCAAGACGCGCGCGATCCAGTTTTCTACGCTCCAGCGGGCGGCGGCGCATTTGGCGAGTGCGACAGACCTCGAAGAGTCCTACCAGTGCGGCTACCGCGCGGTAGAGGCGGCTGTCAACGGCAAGACGGACATCATGATCACGATCGCGCGTATCAGCGACATCCCTTATGTGGTGCGTTATGACGAGGGCAGTCTGGATGAGATAGCGAACAAGGAAAAGAAGGTCCCGATCTCGTGGATCACGAAAAACGGCACGGATGTATCAGAGGAGATGCTCGTATATCTGAGGCCGCTTGTGACGGGCGAGGCCGGCGAGATCATGCGCGAAGGGCTGCCTAAGTTTTTCCGCTTTGACCACTCGAAGATCGTGCTTCCGTGGGAAGTCAGGTAAGATTTTCGCCAAAGTATTTGCAACGCACCGAAGATTGTTGTAAAATAATTTTCGGTGCGGTGACGGCCCTATGGTCAAGCGGTCAAGACGTAGCCCTCTCACGGCTGAATCTCGGGTTCGATTCCCGGTAGGGTCACCAACACAAACCGTTGCAAACTCCGGCTTTCCGGCAGTCGCAACGGTTTTTTTAGGAGACAAAATGGCAGAACTGATGCGGAATCATACAACGATGCGGGTGGGCGGCCCTGCGGAGCAGTACATCGAGCCGAATAGCGAAGAGGATCTGATTGCCGGCGCGTGCGAGGCTCTCCGCTCCGGGCGGCAGGTCTTCCTGCTGGGCAATGGCTCAAATGTCATCGTGCGCGACGGCGGTTTTGCCGGCGCGGTGTTTTCTACGACGTCCGCGCTGAGCGGGATCCTTATCGATATGGATGAAAACACCTTGCGAGCCGGCGCCGGAGCAACTCTTTCAAGCGCGGCACGGTCGGCGGCGAAGGCCGGTCTCACGGGTCTCGAAGAACTTTCCGGGATCCCGGGCACGGTCGGCGGCGCCGTATTGATGAATGCCGGGGCCTATGACCGCGATATCTCCGGCTGCGTGAACAAAGTACGCGTGTATGATTTGGTTGACGAAAAATATATTATGTTCACGAATGAAGCGTGCCAATTTGCCTACCGGACAAGCATCTTCAAGATCTCTGCCCCGCGATATCTCATTCTTGACGCCGAATTTTCGCTGGCCGCAGATGAACCGGAGGCGATTTCCGAAAGAATGGAGGATTTCACGCGCCGGCGCAACGAGAGGCAGCCGGTAGAGTGGCCGAGTTCGGGAAGTTTTTTCAAGCGGCCGCCGGGAGATTTTGCGGCGCGGCTCATTGACGAAGCCGGGCTGAAGGGGTATTCCGTGGGTGGGGCGCAGATATCGCCAAAACACGCGGGATTTATCGTCAATACGGGCGGTGCGACCGCTGCCGACGTCCTCAGTCTCGCCGAAGCTGTACAGGCGCGTGTGCATGAGCGCTTTGGCGTAAATCTCGAACCAGAGCCTGTCATCATCGGCGATGCGTGACATTTTTCGTCAATTGGCATATAATTCAATCATATGAGGTTGAACAAACATGTCAATAACGGATCCTGCCGACAAAAATAAAGTGAGCGTCAGCGTGAACGGCCGGAAGTATCAGCTGCTTTCCGATTTGCATACGCATACCGTCTATTCGCACGGAAAGGGTTCCGTCGATGACAATATCCGCGCGGCCATAGACCTCGGCATTCAGACGATCGGGATCGCCGATCACGGGCCGGGGCATATCGGTTTTGGCGTCCCGCGAAAAAAATTGGCGGAGCAGAAAGCCGAAATACGGGCACTTCGCCTGAAATATCCGGATATCAAAATCCTTTTTGGCGTCGAAGCAAATATTATTGCCTCGGAGGCGGGGCTTGACATCAAACCGGAGGAATTCCCCTATTTCGATTTTGTCTGCGCGGGCTGGCACTACGGCGCATTGGATGGCCTGTCGCCGCGCGGCCTTGCCTCTACGCTGACCAATCTCGCACGCAGCAAAGCGGAGCAGGCGTCGCCGAGACAGATACGGCACAATACCGAGGTGATCGTGTTTGCGCTCAAAAATTTTGACATCGAATTCCTCACACATCCGGGGGACAAGGCCCCGGTCGATCTGCTCGAAATCGCGGCCGTCTGTGCGCGTACGGGGACGCTGATCGAGATCAATACGAGCCATATGTCGCTGACGGCGGAGGATCTGCGTATGATGATGCTCACGGACGCGCGTTTCATCGTGAACAGCGATGCGCATACGCCGGATCGGGTCGGCGATTTCCTGCCGGCGCTGGCGCTGATTGCGGAGGCGGGCATTGATATGGAAAGGGTGGTCAATCTGAAATGCATGTCGTGATCATCTCCGGCCTCTCGGGCGCCGGCAAAAGTCTGGCCGTCGATGTATTTGAAGATCTCGGATATTATTGCATCGACAACCTTCCGACGCCGCTGATCAAGGATTTCATCGAGCTCATCAAGGGCGACAAGCACAAATTAGAGAAGGTTGCCCTCGTCATCGACATTCGCGGCAACGATTTCCTCGACGATTTTGTCATGTATATGAACGCACTGAAAAAGCGCAAAATCGATATGCGCCTCATCTTTCTCGAAGCCTCAAAACTCGTCCTGCTCCGGCGCTTTTCGGAGACGAGGCGGCCGCACCCGCTCGCTATCGGGGGCATCACCAACGGCGAGGCGATCGACGAGGAAATCGAGCGGCTCGCACCGATCAAGGAAATGAGCGACCTCGTGATCGATACGGGCGACATGAAAAGCATGGAACTACGGACGATCCTCATGGAGTACATCGCCGGCGCGCGCGAAAGCAAACCCTTCCGTATCATCGTGCAGAGTTTTGGATACAAATACGGCATGCCGCAGGAGGCCGACTTCGTCTTTGATGCGCGATTTATCCCAAATCCCTTCTATGTGCCGGGCCTGCGCGATCTGACGGGGCGCGATGCGGCGGTCCGCGAGTACGTCCTCGGCCACGAAGACAGCCAATTCTTTCTCGGCGAAGTCATCATGCTCATAGCGCATCTGAAATCCTCGTTCATCCGCGAAGGCAAGCCGACTTTGAACATCGCGTTTGGCTGCACGGGCGGGCGGCACCGCTCCGTCTCGATGGCCATCGAACTGACAGATCGCCTGCTCGCTCTCGGCGAAAACGTGACGCTGCGCCACCGCGAGATCTGATCCTGAGGCGGCCGTGTCGTTTGCCTCCGAGACAAAGCGCGAGCTCGCGCATCAGCTGCCGGAAAACGCCTGCTGCAAGTTCGCGGAGGCCGCAGGTCTCATCCGCGCCTGCGGCTCACTGAAACCTGCGGGCCGGGGCGAGGTAGGTATCCTTCTGACGACCGGCCTGACCGCGACTGCCCGCCATATGAAGCTGCTTTTTTTTGAAATAACAGGCACGCAGCCGGAGATCTCGCTTGCAGAGAGCGGCGCACAGCATATGAAACGGCGCTTCCAGGTAATGTTGCCCGCCTCGGGCCGTATTACGGCGCTGCTGGAACGCATGGGGATTTTAGTGCGTACGGACGAGGGCTTTTTCACCCTGGCGCAGGGTATCTCGCCGCAGTTGACAGGGAGCAAGTGTTGCCGAAAGGCGCTTTTGGCGGGACTTTTTCTCGGCGCCGGTACGATGTCGGATCCGGTGCGCGGCTACCATCTTGAGATTCGGACGCAGGACAAGGTCCTGGCGGCGGATATCCGCCGGCTGATGAACTCCTTTGCGGATATCCATGCCGGCATTGCACCGCGCGGCGCCGACTATGTGGTCTATCTGAAGGCCGCCGAGCAGGTGAGCGATATGCTCGGGATCATGGGCGCCGGGGTGCATCTGCTGGCCTATGAGGACAAGCGCATCATGCATGAACTGCACGGGCAGGCCAACCGCCTGTTCAACTGCGATACCGCAAATATGGATCGGGCGATCAGCGCGGGCGAGGCGCAGCTCAGGGCGATCGGCGCCATCGAAAGAGGGCCGGGGCTTTCTGTATTATCCGCGAAGCTGCACGAAGCGGCGGCGGCGCGCAAGGCCAATCCCGAAGTTAGTCTGTCCGAGATCGGCACGCTGTTCGACCCGCCGGTCAGCAAAAGCGCCGCCGCCGCCCGCTACGCGCGCATCGAAAAGATAGCGGAGGAAATCACCTCTGTGTGAGAATTGGAGATTATGATGAGTATACAAACGACTGACCTGATTTCGGAGATCGAACGGTGGGCGCCGCTGGCTTGTGCGGAGGCGTGGGACAATAGCGGATGGCAGGTGGATCTGCGGCGCCCGGAGGTGGGGCGCGTCCTCGTGGCGCTGGATCTTACGAAAGCCGTAGCGGAGGAAGCGAGCGAAAAGGGCGCCGACTTTCTGCTGGCGCACCATCCGCTTTTCTTTGATCCGGTCAAACGGCTGTTGGACGGTGTTGACAATGACGGTACCGCCATTGCGTTGATCCGCGCCGGGATCAGCCTCTATTCCGCGCACACGAGTTTTGACGCGGCGCCGGACGGGATGAACGAGGTGCTGGCGGAGATGATCGGCCTTTCCGGCATCCGGCTCTTTCCCGGCAACGCGGAACAAGCCATTGCGCGGCAGGGCGACTTCGCGCCGCTTCGTACCTTTGGAGAGGTTTGCCAGCGTGCGGAAGCGGCGCTTGGTATGCAAGGACGGCTGCGCGTGACCGGCCCGGCCGATGCGATGCTCAAGACCGGAGCGGTTTGCGGCGGTGCGGGCGGCGGTTTTGTGCCGGATGTGGTGCAGGCCGGTCTCGACTTTTATCTGACGGGAGACATCAAACACGACGATGCGCTCTACGCAGGCGCCCACGGGCTCTGCCTGATCGACGGCGGGCACTGGGGCACCGAGCGCCACTTCATCCCCGTGATGGCGGAGCGGCTGCGCACGGCTTTTGGCGGCGCCGTAGAGGTGCTCGAGTCCGGGACAAACAAGAGCCCCTGGGCTTGACGACCGCTTGGGGCTGTGCTAAAATCTATCTTCGTGAGCCGCGCGAAACGGGTTTTCAACAGAGGGTATGAAATTCTCTGACCTGCAAGGCGAGCCCTGACTGTAAGGAGGTCACGATATGTACGCTATTTTTGAAACCGGAGGCAAGCAATACAAAGTCTCTGCCGGTGATGTGCTGAGGATCGAAAAGGTCAACGGCGCAGCAGGGGACAGTATCAAGTTTTCCAATGTGATCGCATTCTCCGATGACAAAGGAAATCTCGAGACAGGGACGCCGTTCCTTGACGCCACCGTCAATGCCACGATCCTCGGTGAAGGCAAGAACAAAAAGGTCATCATCTTCAAGTTCAAGGCCAAGAAGGATTACCGCAGGAAAAACGGTCATCGTCAGCCTTTCACTGAGATCGAAATCGAAAACTTCACGGTCGGCGGCAAGAAAGTCGGCAAGAAGCCCGAAAAACCGGTAGAAGAAGTAAAAGCCAAGCCGGAACCGGTGAAAGAAGAGTCCGAAGAGTCTCCGGCGGAAGACGTGAAACCGGAAGAGGTCAAATCCGAAGATGTCAAACCGGAAGAAACCCCTGCCGCTCCGGAAGCTGCCACGGCCAAGGTGACAAAGGCTGACATTATGGCAAAATTAGATGAGCTCGGCGCGGTGTATACGAAGAGCGCAAAGAAAGATGAACTCCTGGCGATCCTCGCGGAAGCCGAGAGCAAATGATATAGGAGGACAGGCGACATGGCAAGTAAAAAAGGCGTAGGCAGTTCCAAGAACGGCCGAGATTCAGAAGCCAAGCGGCTCGGCGTCAAGACCGGCGACGGTCAGTACGTCAGCGCGGGCAGCATCTTAGTGCGGCAGCGCGGCACGAAGTTCCATCCCGGCAACAATGTGGGGATCGGCGGCGACGACACGCTGTTTGCGACCGTAGACGGCAATGTGAAATTTGAGCGCTACGACAAAAAGCGCAAGCAGGTCAGCGTTTACGGAGACACGGCGCTGAACTAAGCGCTTTAGCCGAGCGAGGCTTTGACTTCGCTGATTCCGGTGCCTTGGTTTTTCACAATATGAAAGCGGATGCGGGAGCACTCGCCGGAGGTGCATTTGCCGTCCCCTTCGATCAGCGGGCGGAGTTTGTAGATCTCGTTGCGGAAAAACCTGTCGACTTCGGTGCGCAGAAGGCGCGAACCCTTGAAAACGCCGCTGGCGGCGCGCAGATAGCCGGCGAGTTCTTCATCGGCCTCTACGAGGATGCCGTATTCTTTTTCGAACAATGAGAAACTTTTCTCGAGTTCATCTTTGATGATGCGCACGAGGTCTTCTTCGCCGGGTTCTTTGAATTCAACCGACCAGCCGTAGATTTGGTTGACCGCATAGGAGTAGTCCGCGCTCGAAGTGAAGACTATGTGGCAGTCCTTGAAAGAAACCTCTTCGTCAAGGAATTCATCTAAAACTATGCCCTGATCGAGGATCTCGCGAATGACAGCCATCGTCTCCGGATGGGTCTTGGCAATGCTGTCAAAGATGATGAAACAGTGGGGATGCATGCGGACAAAGCCGGTCAGCGTGCCTTCCTTGGGATGCCGGTGGCCCGAAGAGCCGACGAGGATGCGGCACTGCAAGTCGTCCGCGACGCCGCTCATGATATATCTGCCGGACGGCAGCCCGAGCTCTGCGGCGGCGAGTTCGGCGAGATAGGCCTTGCCGACGCCTCTGGGCCCCGTGAACAGATAGACGCCGCGCGGGCCCATGCGCCCCGCGTCAGCATTCGCCAAAAGTTCCGAACTGAAATAGCCTTCAGCAAAATCCCGTACTGCTTCCTCCTGACCGAAGACCTTCTTCGGGAGTTCGTTTTCGAGCCTTGAGACCTTGCCGTACAGTTCTTTCAGTTCCATTTTGCCTGTCCTTTCGCCAATGTGCCGTTCAAATACTTCTATAATAATGATAACACACTTGGCTCCGCCGTGTTAGCCGATGATTGGCCGGAGTATTATTTGTTTGTGTCAGCTTTTTTAATTTTGTAATTTTTTTGTTTGCAATGGCGTTTTTCGGGTATAATAACCTCATATACATATTCGTAGCCGTGCCTTTTTTCCACCGAGTTTACTCGGTAATGGAAAAACGGACAGCGTAGGGAGCGAAGCGAACGTAGGAGTGGGCGAAGCCCACGTTGATATTGTGCGGCACGGTGGGAAGCCACAGGGAGAATCTGAGAAGTGCAAACGGTTGGGAATCTGATAAACTGGAATAATATGCCAATGGGGGGGGGGGTGCTTCCATGCAGGTTCTAATCGGCTTCGCATAGATAGCCTTCATTTTAATAAGGTAAATATTGACACGCAGCGCATCAACGCGCCGCGTGTTTTTGTTGTGCCTGTCATTCGCCGGCTTGACCGGCGAATCCAAGGTTGTCATCCCGGGCGCCAGTGTTGTCATCCCGGGCGCCGCCCCGGGATCCAGTGGCGATGACGGGACTTTGGATCCCGGCTCGGAGGCCGGGATGACAGAGACGAAGACAAGAGATATTTTAGTGGATCGTATAGGAGGTTGTTATGTATAAGAGTTTGAGGGTTGGCGTTGGGCGTTGGGGTGGCTTGGGGCGGCGGTGTGTTGCTGGGGTGCTTGTGTTTGCGGTGCTGCTTGCTATGGTGTTTACGGGGCCGTTGTTTGGGGGGGACTCTTCGCTGGGTACGCTGGAGGCTTATGCTGACGAAACGATTGTTTACCTGAATATCGGGGCGAACGGGTTCAATGAAGGCAATACTTCGTTTGCCGGGGATAAGGCGATAACGCTGACCTCCGGGCCAGACTACAATCCCCCTACTATACGAAACTATAGCCCTTCCCTTAGTAACGGGGCGATTCAAATTGTACAAGATAGAGAACGGCAAACCGGCGCGGCATTCTTATCTAGAAAAATACATTCGGAATCAGGGTTTTCCGCCATGTTTAATATTTGGATGGGAAATAGTACCGGTTCGAATCAACCTTATACTGCTGATGGCTGGGCGTTTGTCGTTTCTAAATCACCGAATGGGGTAGGCGGTGGTGGCGGCGGTTGTGGCTATGCCGGATTAAGAGGTAGTTTTGGTATTGTCTACGATGTTTATAATAATAACGATTATGGCTCAGTTAATTATCCTCTAATCCGTTTTTCTTTGACCGGAGATGACGGGGTAAGTTCAAATGGTTCGCGTGTGGGCTTTACTGTTACGCAGGATGAACTGAATGACCTGCTAAGTAACGGCATGTCATCGGTTGGCGGCGGCAACGGGAATATGTACAACAGGAGAAACTATCCGCTATACTGCTGGGTCGACTATCGGCAGTCGGATAGTACGATTGAATACTATGTCAGCGTCACGCCTACAAAGCCGACCACTCCGACGCTTACGCAAGCGGTGGATGCCGGATTTATCGCGTCACTTGGCGAGGATTACTATATTGGTTTTACGGGTGCCAATGCGGCAATCCGTCAGGGATTTGACCTTCGGCAACTTTATATCGCAAATGATTATCTACCGGGGGTTTTGGCATTTAATCCGGAGGGGTCGGGGCTTTCGGATAGTATTACTTCGATTGAGGACTATACGGCGCCGAATGCGCCTTCTATTATGCAGGTGGGGACGGAGTCGGGTTCGAATACGGTTGCTTTTACCTTGAGCGGGTCGAGTGATATCAACGGGCTTCGGTATTATCAGTATAGTTTGGATGGTGGTACGACATGGACTCGTTATTTGAAGGAGGGGACTCTCGACCCGGTGCTTGACGGGTCAAAGAAAATCACGGCACCGATTGATGATAGTGATGCAGATGGGGATGGCGATGCGACGCAACTGAGAGTGCTTGCGCGTGTTATCGACAATGGGGGCAATATCTCGAATGTTACGACACAATCCCTCGCGGAGGCCGTGATTCCGCATTCGACGCTTACGAGTCCTCCGGCTGACGCTGTGGATGTGTTTTTTGCGGATGCGCAGTCGCTGGTGATTGGATTTTCCAATGAGATGGATATCACGGTTGCGGGGACGGTGAATATCACGGCGCCGAGCAGCAGCGTGGCGCTTGCGGGCGGCCAGGTTGTGGCGGGCGACTCGCGGTGGAATGCGGAGCATACGCGGCTGACTTTGCCGCTTTCTGCTGTGGACTGGGGCAAGACTTACACGGTTGAGGTGGAGGGATTCAAGAATACCGGCGGGGTGTTTTTGAATGGCGGTGTGGCCAACACGGAAACGTTTACTTACAGCGTGATTGCGCGGGAGAGTACGCCTACCGGGACGATAAATTATGATGCAGAAACGCTTACAGGGCTTACGAACGATGCGAAGTACAAGGTAAACGGAACGGAATATACCGCTTCGGGTACTGGTACGATTCCTATTTTGGCAGGTTGGCTTGGTCAAAATATAAGTATTGTCAAGGAGGGTATCCCTGCCACGCCGACTTATGATTCGGCGGCGCAGTCTTTGGCGGTGCCTGCGCGGCCGGGTGCGCCTACGGTGTCGATTGCACCGGGTACGATTGGTACTTCGCAGGGGGATTTGTACTACGCGAGCACGGCTGCGGCGTTATCGGGTACGGACCTTGTCAACGGCCCAAATTCTGTTGCGAATGGCACCTATTATGTGAGGCAGAAGGCAGATACCAGCCCCTACCCCAATGGTTCTTTCCGGAGTGAGGCGCGGCAGGTGGAGATTGCTGCGCAGATTTACACGCTTACGGTTTCTGCGCCTGCTTTTTCTGCGATTGCGTTTGGGGACCCACAGCCTGCTGCGCAAAATCTCACTATCGCGAATATCGGGAATACGATGTCGACGATTAACAGCGTCGTTTCCTCTTCTGCTGATTTTGTGATTGGCGGGTCGGGTGGTTCGGTCGATTTCGGTACGGACATTAGCACTTGGACGGTGAGGCCGGCGGCGGGGCTGGCTGTCGGGGTGCATACGGCGACGATTACCGTTACCTATCAGACAAGTAGGACGGCTACGGCGAATGTTTCTATTATAGTCAAAGAGGCGGCTCCTGTGCCTGTTATCGACTATGTGAATGAGCGTATTTCGGGGCTTGTTGCCGGACAACTCTATTCCGTCAACGGTGAGACGGCGGTGAACGCGAGCAGCGCGGGCGGGTCGGGCGTGATTGCCATCAAGCCGGAGTGGCTTGGAACCTCCCTCAATATCGTGAAATACAATTCGACGGGGTCGCTGGTGAGTGACGCGGCGCCGCTGACGATACCTGCCCGGCCGGGGCCTCCGGCCGGAGTGGCTGTGGGCGAGACTTTTACGGGCTTTGCGGACGGGAAGATAAACAATGTTACGACGGCGCTGGAGTTTAGCGCGGACAGCGGGAACTCTTGGCGGGATGTGACGGCGGGCGAGGCGGCTTCGGGGATTCAGGGGCTGGCGGCGGACAGCACGGCGGGGCTGGCGGCGGGCAATGCTTACCGGCTGCGCGTCAAAGCGTCTAATGGCACGCAGGTGTTTCATAGCACGGCGCAGGTGCTGACGGTGGCGGCGAGCCTTACGGCGGCGACCTATACGGTCTCGCTGTCGCCGTTGTCGCCCCATGATTTTGGCTCGGTGGTCTATGGGTATCCGTCGCAGACGGCTTTGACGGTGACGGTGGCGAATACGGGCAACCAGCCGACGGGGACTTTGGGCGTGGCGCTGAGCGGGACGAATGGTGCGGACTTTACGCTTTCTACCACTTCTGTTGGAAGTATTGCGGTCGGCGGGAGCAATACGGCGGCCTTTACGGTGAAGCCGAATGACGGGCTTGGCGCGGGGGTGCATACGGCGACGGTCACGGTGAGCGGCGCGAACGGGCTGACGGCGGACTTTGCGGTGAGTTTCACGGTTACGGCGGCGCAGATTACGGGGTTCTCAAATCCCTCAAGTGTGGTGGCCGGGGAAGCGGGTGTTCTGCTGGCGGCGGACGCCGACTACGGTGATGTGACAAAGGCGGCGGCGAAACTGCTTGCGCTGTATTCGACAGTCAGTGCGAATTATCCCGGCGGGTCTGCGCCTTTGACGGTGACGGCGTGGACGAATATAGCGAATCCGTCAAATGTGGGGTCTGCCACCTATGACATACTCGAGGTGGGCGAATATATCTTTGAGGGTACGCTGGACCCCGGTTCGTATCCCGCCAATGTTGGAAATGCCGCCAATTTGAAACCGGTTGTTAGCGTTATCATCAATGACATCACGCACGGCGTCACGCTGGGGCAGAGCGGTACGTATTCTGTTGGCACGGCGGAGTATGGGTATACGAATACGAACTATGAACACGCGGTTTCGATTACCAATATCGGCATAGCGGCGACGGGCGAACTGCTTGCGACGCTTGGGGCGCCGGACGCTGGCAGTTTTGGGCTGTCTAACGGCGGGGTGGTTGGCTCCATTGCCATCGCGGGCAGCAGTACGGCTTTGAAGGTCACGCCGGTGTCCGGCTTGGCGCCCGGCACGTATACCGCGTCGCTGACGCTTGCGGGTAACGAGGTGGGCAACACGGCTTTGATTCCCAAAAGTTACAGTGTGCAATTTACGGTGACGCAGGCACAAATTACGGGCTTTGCGGCAATCGGCGATGTCCCGGCGGGGGCGGCGAATGCGGCAACCTATGCGACTCCGGGGGATGTTATTGCAGTCTTGCCTACGGCGGTTATAGCGAATTTTGCGGGCGGGCAGACGACGGTGCCGGTTTTGACTTGGGTCGATACGGACGGGTATGACCCGACGGTCGCGGGAAGTTATACCTTCACGGCGACATTGGGCGCTATCCCCGGCAATTTTTTGAACGGCGGCGGCTATACTGCGACGGTGGAGGTCGTGGTCACGGCGGACAAGGCGCCGCTGGGCAGCCTGATTTCGGCGGTAAGTTCCTTTGTGAGTGTCCATCGGGAAAACTATGCGGCCGGGCAATTGCAGACGCTTGACACGGCGCTGGCAAATGCCGCGGCGGTGTTCTCGAATGCCGGCGCAACGCAAGGGGAAGTCGACGGCGCGCTGTTGGCGCTGCAGGCGGCGTATGAAGCGCTGGTGCACGCGCACCCGGTCGAGGCCCATTCGCATGCGGCGGGCTTGTCCGAATACGGCAAAGATGTGACCATCAAAATCAAGGGCAATTTTGACGATGTGACGGGATTCTTTTTGAACGGGCAGTCTTATACGCTTTCCCCGGCAGGCGCGGACACGCTGAACATCGCGGGTGCTCAGGCGCACGAGCGCGGGAAAATCACAAGAGGCAGCGCGGTCGTAACGCTGCCGGCGGCGTGGGTCGACAAACTGGCGGACGGGACGTATACGGTCGTGGTCCTATTTGACGACAATCATCGCAGCGGCAGCGGACAGGCGAATGTCGTCCTGCAGCGCGAAGACGATGACGACGATGACGACGATGATGATGACGTTGACGATGACGACGAAGATGATGACGTTGACGACGACGGCGATGATGATGACGTTGACGACGACGGCGCGCTACCCGGTGCAGGCGAGCCGATTTCACCGCAAACCGGCGATACGATGAACTTTGCGCTGTGGTTCGTGCTCATAGCGGCGGCATTGGCAGCTCTGGTCGCGGTTGCTGTGTTGAGGCAGAGGAGGCGCGGCGCAGCGAAGCGGGAATGACAGGCGGGCGTCCTTTCGACTGAAATTTGCACCCCTGTCATTCCCGGGCGACGGCGAAGCCGGCGGTGAGCCCGGGCTTGACCCGGGGGAACGAAACGCTGGGGATCCAAGGCGGATGATCACCTTGGATCCCCAGCATTTCGTTCGCTGCGCTCACCCCTCGCTTCGCTCGGTCGCGGGGATGACAAGAGGTGTAAATTCGAATTTGACGAGGAGAAGTCTTATCCTGTGGCGCAATGATTTTGGATGATTACCATAGAATCTCTGCAAAGCGCAATGTCATTATATTAAGGGGGAGTCCTAAAAGAATGTCTCCGTTTGCAAAACGCACTGCCGCCTGCGGCGGGGGACGCTCCGCTAATGTATTACGGTAGGCCCTCGCTGCGCTCGCGCCCTTGATTTCTATTTCTAAAAGGCAGTGGCGGCCAGCCGGCTTTGTTGGCTGACGACTTTTGATTCACACGATCGCCTTCTTTCTGCTTATACCCTCTGGTGACGATCGTTTGCTGGGTGTATTTTTACGTTTGTACGCCCTGAAAAAATGGCCAGCGCGTATAAACGTTCATATTCGCCAAAAAACGGCTCATTTCAAGCGGATTTTGACGTTTGTACGCGATGTTTTGTTGAAACAAGTTTTTT
>JAISJT010000045.1 GCA_031261395.1 Eubacteriales Family XIII. Incertae Sedis bacterium | reverse complement strand
GTGAATATCAAGGGTTCACAAGAGAAATACTCCTGACTGTTATGCACTAAAACGTGAATTCGTGGGGATCACAAGAAAAAACAACATTTGTTGTATACTCCGACCGGTAAATTCGCCGGAGGCGGCGCTCCGCCTTTCATGCGGGATGAATTATAACTGGATTCCCGCCTTCGCGGGGATGACAGAGGCCGCTGCCGACTTGGATCCCCAGCGTTTCGTTCCCCCGGGTCAAGCCCGGGATCACCGCCGGCTACGCTGTCGCGCGGGGGCGGCGGTGGTGGTTGTGCCGCCGGGCGATTCGTGCGAAAATCGTAGGATGAACATTCAGGGGGAACAAACGGAGACAAACGATGTCTGACGGCAAAGATCGGCGCGCAAAACCGGCGGATGCCTTTTGGATCGCGCTGAGCATGTACAGCATCCTGCCGGCGCCCCGCAGGGAGTGGCGAAAGGAAAGCATGCGCGCCGCCATCTGCTTCTTGCCGCTCATAGGCATCCTCACAGGCGGGGCGCTTGCCCTGTGGCAGTGGCTGAGCCTCGCGCTGAACATCGCGCCTGCGGTCTTCGCCTCGGTAGCCGCCGTACTGCCGGTGATCCTGACCGGCGGCCTCCATATGGACGGCTTCATGGATACGGCTGATGCGATCGGCTCGCACCGGCCCCGCGAAGAAAAATTAGAAATCATGAAGGACTCTCACGCCGGCGCGTTTGCCGTGCTTTGGTGCGGGGTCTACCTGTTGCTGAGCTTCGGCGTCTACTTTGCGCTGTACGAAAAGGCCGCCTTGTGGACCTTGGGCATCGCCTTCATCCTGTCGCGCGCGCTGTGCGCGCTGAGCGCACTGACACTTCCTTCCGCGCGCGGCGGCGGCCTCCTGCACGCCTTTACCGAACACGCAAAAAACCGCGCAGCCGCCACGGCCATGATCATCCTGAGTGTGATCTGCGCGGCCTCGATGACGCTGCTCGACCGGCGGATCGGTCTCTGCTGCACCGCACTTGCCGCAGCCGCATTCTTCGCCTACTGCGGTATGGCGCGCAAACTATTCGGCGGCGCGACGGGCGACACCTCGGGCTTTTTCATCCAGGTTTGCGAGCTCAGCCTCCTATATGCGGCCCTGATCGGCGCGTCCCTGTGAGACGATATGACGATATGACGATATGAAAAAGATCCTTTTGATCCGCCACGGCATGACGCAAGGCAATGCCGAAAAGCGCTACATCGGCCGCACGGACGAGCCGCTCTGCCCGGCCGGCCTGGCGGAGGCAAAAGCGCTGGTGGCGGCAAAAACCCTGCCCCCCGTTGGCGTCATAATATCCAGCCCGCTCCTTCGCTGCCGCCAGACGGCGGAAACGCTGTTCCCCGGGCAGGAATTTCGCATCGCGGACGACCTTGCCGAATGCGACTTCGGTCATTTCGAAGGCCGGACAGCCAGCGATCTCGCCGTCGATGCCGAATACAGGCAATGGATCGATTCGGGCTGCAAAGAGCCGATCCCCGGCGGCGAAGACGTGACCGCTTTCCTTGGTCGAAGTGCGGACGCATTTTCAAGGGAGCTTTTGGCGCTTCCCGAAAACAGTGCGGCGGCCTTCGTGATCCACGGCGGCGTGATCATGGCGATCCTCGAACGCTACGCAAGGCCGAAGCATTCGTATTACGAGTACCATCTTGGGAATTGCAAATATTATGTCTGTCTCTGGAAAGACGGATCGCTTGAGATCACGGAGTGGCCGGCATAGACCCGGACCCCGGCATAGACCCCCGACTTACAAAAGATATTTTCGCAGCACGCCGTACAAATCCTTGGCGGCGATAGGCTTGGCAATGTGGCCGTTCATCCCCGCTTTCAAACTGTTTTCCGCATCCTCTTTGAACGCATTTGCCGTCATGGCCACGATCGGAATGGTCTTCGCATTGGGCGCACCCGACGCCCGGATGAGACTCGTCGCCGTCAGCCCGTCCATCTCCGGCATCTGAATATCCATGAAAATGAGGTCGAACGACAGGGGATCGGATACAAACAAGTCCACGGCGAGCTTCCCGTTATCGGCAAAGCACAGTTCCGCGCCCGTCTCTTCGAGGACGCTTGCCACGATCTCCTGATTGATCTCGATGTCCTCCGCGATCAGCAGCCGCTTGCCGCCAAGGCTCGGTGCGAGCACATTGCCTGCAGGGATCTGATCTTCGCCGGACCCCTCCGGCAGCGGCTCGCCCCAGCCGATCTCGATCGTGAAGCGGAAGCAAGTCCCCTTGCCCTCTTCGGATTCGACCGCGATCTTGCCGCCCATGAGTTCGATGAGATTTTTCGTGATGGCGAGCCCCAGCCCGGTGCCGCCGTATTTGCGCGAGATGCTCCCGTCTGCCTGTTCGAAGGAATCGAAAAGACCTGGCAATTTGTCGGGGCTGACGCCGATGCCGTTGTCCTGAACTTCGATGAGCAGGGCAACATTTGTGTTGTCGTCCAGCGAAGTGGAGATGCGGACGGTGATCGCGCCGCCATCCGGCGTGAACTTGTTGGCATTGCCGAGCAGGTTGATGAGTACCTGCGAGATCCTGAGCCTGTCGCCGATCACTTCGTGCGTGAAAGGCTTCTTCTGCTCGAAGGTGAGCCTCTGCTTTTTCTCATCCACCTTGATGCCGACCACGCTGGATACGTGCCGGAGCATGTCGGCAAAGTCAAAGGGCTCGTTCACGATCTCCATTTTGTCCGCTTCGATCTTGGACATATCGAGCACATCGTTGATGATGTCCAAGAGCTGCTCGGACGAGGTATCGATCTTTTCGAGGCAGTCCTTCACCTTTTCGAAATCGTCGGTTTTCTCGGCGATCTTGGTCATGCCTATGATCGCATTCATCGGCGTGCGGATCTCGTGGCTCATGCGCGACAAAAATTCGCCCTTTGCTTTCGTCCCCGCCATCGCCTTCGCCCGCGCCTCGTTGAGCTTCTTGAACGTCTCGTTCCTCGATATCGAAGACGCGACCACGAGGGTGCCTGCGCCCATGATGTCGGCCTCGTCTTCCGTGAATAGGCGCTCATTATTATAGTCGGCAAACGTGACAGTGCCCCAAAATTCCCCGTGCAGGGTGAGCGGGATGAACATAAATGATTTCACGCGCTCAATGCCCGGAAAATCGCGCATCCCATCGGGCAGGTCGCGGGGGATCGCGAGGATCGGCTCGTCTTGGCGGGTATGCTCCCGCCAACCCGGAAACACGGTGTCGCTGTCATAGAGGACAGAGGCATATTCATCGGAAATGTAACCCGTCTTCTCCCAATGGCAGCGCCGGAAAAAATGCATCCGCCCGTCCACCTCGCGGTTGCGCCAGATGCTGACGCTGTCGGTCTGCACGCTCTCGCCCAAAATGCTGATCGCCTGTCTGAGCACCGTTTCATAATCCTGATTGACGCCGCCGATGATCATCGCCGCCGCCGAATTTGCCGCGCGCAGCAGGCGGTTTTGGTCGGCCAATTCCCCTTGCGCGGCGTTTTTCGCCAGACGCCGGACCTCTTTTTCCATGTCGCGGGCCTTTTCCTCGGCCCAGATGAGCTGACTCATATCCTGCCCAAGCCCGGCAAGCCTGACGACGTGGCCGTCCGCATCCCGCTCGAGGACGATGGCGTGTTCCTTGATCGACACGACGCTGCCGTCCACGCGGCGCATCCGGTACTGGATCGAATATTCGTCCTTTTCGCCGCGGTCCAGCGCCGCCATCTCCGCGAAAACGCGCGGCCTGTCCTCCTCAAAGGTCAGCATGAATTTTGTGTCGGAGGTATGCGGAATGTCGCCCGGCTCATAGCCCGTGAGCTTGGTGATGACATGGTTCAGATAGATGTCTCCGGTCGGGATGTTGATGTGGAAATACCCGATGCCCGCGTATTCCGCCAGCGCCTCCATGGCTTCGGCGGTCAGTTTCGGCCTGGCATCCGGGCGGATCCCCGGCCGCAATTCGTTCGGCTCCATGTGCAAATACCCTCACTCAAAACAACAAAAAATCCTGCGTACAAGATGATTATAACGCTTTATAAAACATACGCAAATTATTACTTTATGTATCCTTTTCCGATAATAAGGACATTCCTCTACAGGCCCGTGGCATGCAGCGCCCGTGTCAGATCGTCTAAGAGATCATCCGTATCTTCGATGCCGACGCTCAGACGAAAAAAGCCTCCCCGGAATGCCTCCGGATATAGATACTGCCGCTCATCCTGTTCCCCAAGAAATACGATCAGGCTCTCGTCATGTCCCAGCGATACCGCCGAAGTGATCACGCGAAGGTGGCTGACGAATTCATTGTGGGCGTCGTGTCCGGCCGCGAGTCCAAAGGCCAGCATCCCGCCAAACCCGCCGGGCGACTGCGCCTTGGCGATGGCGTGACCGAGATGGCTTTCCAATCCGGGGTAGGAGACAAAGCGAACGCCCGGCTGCGCTTCCAAAAACCGCGCCACAGCAAGTGCGCTGTCGTTATGCTGCCGCATGCGCAGCGGGAGCGTGACGGAGCCGCGCATGATCAGCCAGGCATTGAAGGGACTGATGGCGCCCCCAAGATTCACCATCGCCTCGGCGCGGATCTTGTCGATCCATTTTTTTGCGCCTATGACCGCGCCGCCCATCGCGTCGCCGTGTCCGTTGATATACTTGGTCAGGCTCTCCACACACAGGTCCGCGCCGTGTTCCAGAGGCCGTTGATTGTAGGGCGACGCAAAAGTATTGTCCACCGAGAGCAGTGCGCCGGCTGCGTGTGCGATCTCCGCGATCGCCCGAATGTCGCTGACTTTCAGCGTCGGGTTTGAGGGGGTCTCGATATGAATCAGCTTGGTGTTCGGACACACCGCCGCCTGTACCTGCGCAGGATCCGAACTGTCCACCAGCGTGGATTCTACGTTGTACTTTTGCGGCAGCAGCTCATTCAGCAGCCGGTAAGCCGCGATATAAGTGCTGTCCGACACGACCACATGATCTCCGGAATTCAAAAGCGAAAAGAACAAGCCCGACAAGGCAGCCACCCCGGAAGCCAGCGCCACGCAGTCCAAGTCGTCCGCGCCGCCATCCCGGTGATTTTCGCCGCCGTAAAGAATGCGGAGCTTTTCCTGCAAATACCCCTGATTCGCGCCGCCGTTGCGCGTATAAATATTTCCCTCCGCGCTGCTCCAGCCCACCTCGGACGGATCGTAAGGCAGCTCGTAGCTGTTTGCCATAGTGATCGGTCGCCGGATCGCCCCGGTTTCCCCGTCGACCTCATTGCCCGCATGCACGGCCCGGGTAGAAAATCCAAAGGATCGATCAATGTTTTTACGACTCATAGCGTAAGTCCTCCTGCTTCGTGTTCCGACAGCGCAATATTGGACAATCGGAACAATATCCTGTACGGCGGATTGCCAAACGACAAGCGCCAAACAATAACATTATTTACATATATAATATATATGATATATGCCCGCAAAAGTCAATTCGCTGATCTTTTCCGGCGGTCAATAGCGGAACAAATCGTTCATGGTCACCTCGGATTGAACAAGGCTTATATATTTATTGCGCTTTACGCCGTAGGTCGTAACAAAAGTTGTGTGCAGCGCTTTCTTTTTCTTGTTTTCCCCTGCGAATGCGTGGATTTTCGCTTCAAGACTTTCGCTGTAGGCTTTTGTGATTTCAAATTCCCGAAGTGAATACTTCATCTCGCACAGGTTGATGACTTGGTCTGCCCGGTCTATGATCAGATCGATCTGCGCATTTTTTCCATCTGTACTGCCGCGCCAGGAAGCGATGTCGGAGGTGACGCCGGCGATTCCGAGCGCTTGCTTGATCTGTATATCGTGCGCCAGACAGACCTGCTCGAAAGCGTAGCCGCTCCATGCATTGTGCGTACCGCTATTCAGCCCGCCCACCCAAAAATTTGATGTATTTTGGCTGCGGCTCTTCATGAAACGGTGATAAAACAACGTGAAAGGATCCGTTAATTGAAAAATAGCGCCTTTCTCTTTCTTCGAAAAAGCGTTATATTTTCGGATAAAACCGCAGAGTTCCAGATCGTCCAGCGTTTCGGAAAACCGACCGCCATTGCTCAGTTTTGTTGTAAGAAGCAACTCTTCCCTCGTCATGCCCATTGCTTTTTTCGCGAGTGCCCCCACTATCGCAACATGGTGTTCCTCGTTTTTGAACAGCGTGGCATAGAGGCTCTTGTATTCATTTCGCAGCAGGGCGCTATCGCCAAAACAGAGAAAGTCAACATTCTGCGCAAAGCCATATCCCTTATCGAAAAGATCCAGATAGAACGGGATCCCGCCAAATATCATGTAGCTTTCAATCATTTGATATCGGTTCATGACCACGCCGGTGTTCTGATAAAACTGCTCACATTCGCCCAGAGAAAACGGTTTCAGATACATACGTCTCGTCACGCGATTGAAAAGGCCGTCTGTATTTTCAAATAATTTTTTTACGATCCATGAGGTCGCGGATCCACAGGCAATTAACAGGATGTCAGGACGAGCCGAAGCGAAGCTGTTCCAAAAATATTCGAACGCAGAGAGAAAGCCTGAGCGCGGGGTGTCCAGCCAGGGCATCTCATCGATGAATATGATTTTCTTTCCCGTTTTGCCGTATGACTCGATTAGGTTTCGCAGCTGTAGAAAAGCATCAAACCAATTTGCGTTGTCTCCGTATTTCGCGTCATTGCCGTATCGGGTGAGTGATTCATTGAATGCCCCAAGCTGCGCCTGCATCGTTTCTTCTGTTCGGCCCGTGCAGTAGAAGCAAAAATCATTTCCGAAAAATTCTTTGATCAGAAATGTCTTTCCGGTACGCCTTCTTCCGTATACGACCAAAAACTCTGGTTTCTTTGATTCTTGATAGGTTCTCAGCGCCCGTTTTTCCTGTTCTCGTCCGATGATCTCCATTGTACACCTCGTCACTTTTCCTCAAATGCGGCTGAATGTCTATAAAATACCACACATTAAGCCGCTTAAGAAATATCATATCATTTACATTATATCAGAAAACGCCTGATTTTCAACACGATATCCAATTCTATCATTCCCTCGCCATATTTCCAAATTTATAAACGGCTGGATCTATACAAAAAAACAGACTTTGAGCCGCTTATGCTCACGCCACCCGTCATTCCCGGGCGATTGTCACCACCCGTCATTCCCGGGCGACGGCGTAGCCGGCGGTGAGCCGCAGGCGAACGTAACCCTGGGAATCTATATGATACATACCCGCAAAGGAATTCAAAAGACACATGCAGTCGAAAAACGGTATACTAAACAAATGAAACTTGAATTGATTGCTACGTCCGCCTTCGGGTTGGAAGCCGTCGTCCGCCGGGAAATTGAAGCGCTTGGCTTTGCGGTAACCGAACGCGAAGACGGCCGCGTATCCTACACCGCTGGCGAGAGTGGGCTGGTACAGTCCAACCTTTGGCTCCGGTCTGCCGATCGCGTGTTACTCAAAATGGGGGAATTCGAAGCCTCGGATTTCGAAGATCTGTTTCAGGGCATGCGCGCACTGCCGTGGGAGACACTGATCCCGCTCGAGGGAAATTTCGTGGTGAACGCCGTATCGGTCAAGTCAAAACTATCCAGTGTCCCCGCGATTCAGTCGGTCGCGGAGAAAGCACTCATTGAACGGCTGTCGGAGACCTACGGCAAGCGGCGCTTCGAAAAATCGGGCGCCCGTTACGACGTCCTCGTGCGCCTGCTCAAGGATCGCGCGGTCGTCTCCGTGGATACGAGCGGCGTGGGTCTGCACAAGCGCGGCTACCGCACGGCCAACGTGGAAGCGCCCATCAAGGAGACGCTGGCGGCGGCATTAGTCAGTCTTTCCTTCTGGAAACCCGGACGCTTGCTGGCCGATCCGCTGTGCGGATCCGGTACGATTGCCATCGAGGCGGCGCTGCAGGGACGCAACATCGCGCCGGGACTCGGCCGCAGTTTTGACGCAGAAAAATGGAACTTCGTGCCGCCGGAAATCTGGAAGCGCGAGCGGGCCGAAGCCTACAAGCAAATCGACCACGCCGCCGATGTAAGGATCCTCGCCTCAGACCGATCGGCAAAGGCGATAGAAGCCGCGCAGGAAAACGCCGCCAACGCCGGCGTAGACGACTGTATCCAATTTGAGCGAAAGTTTTTCTCGGCTTTCCGGGCGCCTGAGCCCTCCGGCGTCATGGTGACAAACCCGCCCTACGGCGAACGCATCGGCGACGAGAAAGAAGTCGAAGATTTGTACCGTGCGATCGGCGCATTCTGCAAAGAAAACCCGACTTGGTCGCTCTTCCTCATCACCGCCCACAAGCATTTCGAGACCTTGGCTTTCAGCGCCCCCGCCGACCGTCGCCGCAAACTCTACAACGGTCGAATAGAAACGACCTTCTATCAATACCACGGGCTAAGGCCCCAAAAAGAATAGTTATCGGAGCAATATTATATGACCGTGCGTCAAACCTCAGCCGATCGCTTGAATTAGCTGCATTAGACCGCGCTTGCACTCAGGTACAATCGGAACGTAGGGCCAGCAATGACACAGCCCCTTGCCTTCGTGATATTCCACCGGCACGCCGGCGCCGCGTACGCGCAGCAAAAAATCAGACACCAAGGGATAAAATATCTCATAGGTTCCGACAAACACCACCAGCGGCGGGAACTTTGAGAAATCGCCTTTTTCCAGCGGGTATTCGTAAAAGGCGTCGTAACCTTTGCGGGCGGGCATGATCTGATTCTGCACATTCAACAATTCGGTGTTCAGCATGATGTCGACCGGATTGATGGCATCCATCCGTGCACGCAAAGCATGGTCTTTTTCGATGACTTGCGCCGGTGAAACGAGGATAATTTTTTTGGGCTGCGGCAGCTTCGTCTCCGGCTTGCTCAGCCAGTGCGCCAAGTTCACCGAGAGAACCGCCCCGGCGGAGTCGCCGATTACCGTGATATTCCCCTCCCCATAGGTCTCTGTCATTTGCGCGTAGGCGGCAAACACCATATCGCTGGCCTCGTAGACGGTCGCGTGCGGCAGCAGGGGGTAGACGCAAAACCAAACAATAGCCCCGGTCTTGCGAATAATTTTGTCGACTGCGGCCCAATGCGCCGCTTGCGCTTCAAAGATAAATCCGCCGCCGTGGACAAACTGTATCACCGGAGCCTTATCCTTCGCCCCGGGCGAAAAACGACTGTCCGGCTTGGGCTGTATTACATAGACGGGAGAGCCAAGGATCTCTTTTGTGGTGATGCTATAGCGCTTCGAAAACCAAGGCGGCGGCAGCTTGCTTTGCTTGCCGTCCTCTTCGCTGAGGTAAGTGCGCAAAGTCGGCAAGTCCATGGAATAGATTTCCCGATGGCTTTTCGCCTTGATGATGGGTTTGACAAGTGTGTAAGCGAAACTGGACATGCTGACCCCCGTGTCGTTTTACTGACGGTTATGGTTACGGCAACGAAATGTTTGACCCAAAGCGGCGATCCCGAAAAACCGCAGGCCGTTTTCGCGGGTCGCGTCCGCGATCTCCTCATAGGAAGCGCCACGGATGTCCGCGATCTTGCGGCAGACGTACTCGACGTTCGGGCTTTCATTCGGCGTCCCGCGCAGCGGCTCCGGCGTGAGATAGGGCGCATCCGTTTCAATCAGCATATGCGCGAGCGGAATTTCCCCGGCGACCAGCACCGTCTTTTTGTTGCTCTTGTAGGTGACCGGTCCGGCGATGGAAATCGTGCAACCGAGGTCAATGTATTCCAAAGCCTGCTGCGCGCTGCCGGAAAAACAATGAAGCAGCACGCGAGCATCCGGGATCCCCGTCACGGGATTCACCGGAAACGCCGCCTTGCGCTCCGCGCCAAAAGCGCCTTCCTCTTTCAAAATACGGATCGTATCCCCCGCGCTGTCGCGGTCATGGATCGTCATCGGCACCTCAGCCTCCAGCGCAAGCCGGATCTGCCGCCGAAAAGCATCCTGCTGCACATCCCGAGGAGAAAGATCGCGATAATAATCAAGCCCGATCTCGCCAACCGCCACGATCTTGCCGCCGAGGCCACCTCCGCTTGCGCCGTGATTGCCAATCTTGTCGCCGTCGGTGCCATGGCCGCCACCGCTGTCAGCATCGTGGCCGCCGAGCAAGATCCGCAGCTCCGCGAGCGCCTCATCCGTCAGCGTATCCGCATCGTGCGGATGTACGCCCACCGCCGCAAAACACCAAGAACGCTCTGCCGCATTCCGCGCTGCAATGCGTGAACTCTCCAAATCAAACCCAACGTCCACCGCATAAGCAACCGCCGAGGCTTCGATGCGCTCCTTCAGCGCCGTCCGCTCTTCTTCGGTATAGCCTTCGGCATTGATATGTGTATGTGAGTCAAATAATATTTTTTCCATAGGAACGTGATAGCCTATTACTCTCCAAGCGACTCTAGGTACGCAAGCTCTTCCGCAACATCAAGCCGCGGGAAGAGCGACGCCCCCTTCGCCGTATCATAGACAGACTCCTTCCCCCATACGGAAGCATCCGCCCAGTCCGCCTCGCCCGAAACCCCGATCTGCCGGCGCATCTCCTCCGTAGAATGATGCATGAAAGGACAAATCAACACCGAGATGATACGCAAAGATTCGAGCAGCGCATACAGCACCGCTTCCAGCCGCGCGCGCTGCGCCTCATCCTTCGCCAGCGCCCAAGGCTGCGTCTCATCAATATACTTATTGCTCGCCGAGACCAGCGTCCAAATCTCCGCCAGCGCATGGTTGAACCCAAAGCCCTCCATATGCGCCTCGACCTTCGCCGCGATCGACACCGCCAGCTCCGCCAAATCCACGTCAAGCTTGTCCTCCCCGCGCGCCGGTTTCGTCACATGCCCGCCAAAATACTTCTCCGTCATCCCGCAGGTCCGCGAAAGCAAATTCCCCAAATCGTTCGCCAGATCCCCGTTGATGCGGTTAATCATCGTCTCGTTCGTATACAGCCCATCCTGCCCGAAAGTATATTCGCGCAGCAAAAAATACTTCAAAGCATCCACGCCGTAACGCTCGATCAAAAGCACCGGATCGACCACATTCCCCTTGGACTTCGAGATCTTCCCGCCGTCCAGCAGCAGCCACCCATGCCCGCGCACCTGCTT
>JAISJT010000054.1 GCA_031261395.1 Eubacteriales Family XIII. Incertae Sedis bacterium | reverse complement strand
ATCATAAAGTTCCTGTGACAAAGCGCCGATCTCGCCGCCGCCTATCGTGATGTGCCGATCCTTCCAAAGCATTTCGCCGACCGGTGATATGACAGCGGCAGTGCCTGAGGCAAAGACCTCTGAGAGACGTCCTTCATCTGCGGCTTTGTAGACTTCTTCGATGGTAAATCGTTCTTCGCGTACTGGTATGCCGCGATCTTTCAGGATCGTGAGCACGGAATCGCGTGTGATGCCAGGCAGTATCGTACCTGTCAGCGGCGCGGTATAGACTTCACCGTCGATCACAAAGAAGGCGTTCGATGTGCCGATCTCTTCGACATAGCGCCGCTCTTTTCCGTCGAGCCACAGCACTTGGTGATAGCCTTTTTCGTGAGCCTCGACCTGCGATTTGAGGCTGATCGCGTAGTTGCCGCCTATCTTTGCATTGCCCGTCAGTCCATCGGCGGAGCGCACATACTTGTCCTCGACATAGATCTTCGTCGGGGTCAGACCGCCTTTGTAGTAGGGGCCGACCGGCGACAGGATGATGAGGAACTTGTAGCTTGACGAGGGACGCACGCCGAGGAAGGGCTCGGTCGCTATGATAAAGGGCCGGATGTAGAGCGACGTACCCGGAAAATCGGGCACCCAGTCCTTGTCGATTTCGACCAAAGCTTTGATGGCGTCTACATAGAGATCTTCGTCGATCTGCGGGATGCAGATCCGCTCGTTCGTCCGGTTGGTACGTTTGGCATTCATATCCGGGCGGAAAAGCCTGAGCCCGCCTTCCGCGCTCGTGTAGGTCTTGAGCCCTTCAAACATTTCCTGTGCATAGTGAAATACCGCTGCCGCCGGGTCGAGCGCGATCGGTGCGTACGGCGCTATGACAGGGTCGTGCCAGCCCCGGCCCTCGTCAAAATCCAAAATGAACATATGGTCAGTAAACACCTCGCCAAATCCCAGCGTGGCGGGGTCGGGCTTCGCCTTCGGGTTCGTTGTCCTTGTGATTTTCAGCGCCTTTAACAATTCGTTCATTTTCATCTCCCCATCCCGCAAAAAGTAATCTAATCTATTTTATCACGAAACCGATGATTGCTGTTTCAAATCTGATTTTTTGGGTATTATCGGTATAGTGAAAAAGGGGGAAAAATGCGATTGCCATTTATAACGAACAATGAGATAATATTCAATTATTATAGATTCAGGGAGGTGCGTTTTGAAAAATAAGAAATTTGTCCTCACGATTTGTCTTTTTGCCATCTTGTCTCTGCTGTTGTCTTCTTGCGGAGAAAAGGCGCCGGCTGGCGGAGTTGGCGGATCCGGTGATGACGGCGGATCTGTGAATGCTTCGTCTGAAGAGTCCGGCAATGCAAAATATACCGAAGACGGCAAGCGCATCATCACGATCGGCACCTGGTATGATCGCTACTATGTCAGCAAACACACAGACATCACGGATGATCCCGGTATGGCCGAAGAAGTCACAGCGCAAATGCGTCTCGACCGTATGCGCGAGATCGAAGAAAAATACGATGTGGTGCTCCAGTACGCAAACCTGACTTTTGACGGGGTTCGCGAAAGCATCGATACGTCGATCCCCTCCGGCAAACCGGATGTCGATATCTACGAGGTCGATCTGCAGTTTGGCGTACCCGCTGTGCTGGAAGGATACAGTACGACTCTGGAGGAAATAGGGCTGGATGATGCGGCGATCGGTTCGCAGAAAGCGATCGAGACACTGCAGCTGCCGGGTCAACAGGGGGTGTCTCTGTTTGCTCCGATTTCCAATGGGTCGGGAAGGGCCTATCCGCTTGCCTTCAATCTGGATATGCTGACCGCCGCAGGCCTGGAAAATCCGCAAGACCTCTACGACAGAGGGGAGTGGACCTGGGACAAATGGCGTGAATACCTCAAGGTATTGACAAAGGATACGGATGGCGACGGGGCGGCTGATGTGTACGGTTATGGCGGTTACTGGCCAAATCTGCTCTCAAATCTGCTGATGGCAAACGGCACGGGGATCGCGCTCGGCAAGACAGAGGAACTTTCCTCGCCCGCGACAGCCGAAGTGTTCGCCTTCATCAATACCATCTATAATGAAGACAAAACCGCCCGCCCGTGGGACAACGAAAACTGGGAGATCAACAACCAGCTCTATGCGCAGGGCGTCACGGCGTTTTGGATAGGTGCGGACTGGATCTTCAATTCGCAGGGCGGCGCGGATGTCGGCTTTGAGATCGGCGTTGTGCCATGGCCTACGGGTCCGTCCGGCAATCAGGAAACCGATTTTCAGTCTCTGCCTTCCGGCAACTGGTATTTCATACCCAAGGGAGCAGATGATCCGAAACTCATCTATGATGTGATGTATGACTGGATCAACTGGTTTGATGAAGACCTGTCCATCGGACTCAGCGATCAGTGGTCGCGCGATATGTATATGAGCGAACGCAATTATGACTATGCGAGGATGATGGGTGAGCGGCGCGGATTTGATTTGTGGAACTATCTCGGCGCCGACTTCAATGTCACCGAATTGCTGGCGGGAAATGTTACACCGGATGAATTGATTGCCGATAGCAAGGCTTCGTTTCAGGAAACCCTGGACAAATACTATAAGTAAGTGAAGACATACGCGAAAAAACGAGCCGGCGCTTTCAGCCTGATCCTTGCGGTCATCGTCCTGACCGGTATTTTCGTGATGCCCGCTGCTGCAAGCGAGGAGGCCCATGTTCCGACCACTGCCCTCGGGGATATCCCCGGAGTGACAGACGAGGAACTTGCCGCTATCGCCAAAATCCGGGAAACATCTCCCTTCCTCACCTATGGCATGACGACGAGCACCGAGTGCTTTCGCGATGTTGACAACAAGACGAGAGGATTTGCAGTTCTCTATTGCGAATGGCTGAGCACGTTGTTTGACGTCAAATTCAAACCAATCATTTATGGATGGGATGAGCTGAAGGCAGGATTGATAGATGAAGATATTGCCTTCACGAATGAGATTTCCTCGGCGTTTGGCGAGAGTGAAGGCTATATCATGACAGAACCGATCGCATCGCGCCGTGTGAAATTTGTCAGTACTCTGGGCGAGGACAGGCTTGCCATCATCGCCGCAGAGCGTGATCTCAACTACGGATTTCTTGAGGGCTCATTCACGGAAGATCTCGTCGCGGGCGAACTGAATGTTCATTATGAATCCGTCTATATCGACAATTACGACAAGGCATATGAGATGCTTGTGCTTGGACAGATCGACGCATTCATTGCGGACGATACGGTCGAGGGGATGTTTTCTTCTTACGGAAATCTCATTATCGAAGATATGGAACCGGCTGTCTACAATATGGTGTCTATGGCGACGCACGATGCGGCGATGGCGCCCATCATCTCGGTGCTGGGGAAATATATGCGCAATATCGGCACTTATGAAATGCTTGATATGTACAACGAAGGAAAATCGGATTTTCTCAAATACAGTTTGGTGGCGGGACTTACGCTTCCTGCACGGGATTATCTCGACGAAGCGACCGCCTCTGAAACTTCGATTCGCGTGATGCTCGATACGGACAACTATCCCGTTTCTTTCTACAATACGAAAGAGAAGGAATGGCAAGGTATAGCCCCCGACTTGTTTGCCCAAATTTCGGAGCTGACAGGACTTTCTTTCACCTACACGGTCTTTCCCGGAGAAAAAGATCCCGTGACGAGCGTGATAAAGGCAGAAGGCGGCGCCGGGGCGCCTACCATGGCCGTTGCTATCCGGCTTTCCGCGCGGGAGATCGGGCTTGAACTCGCGGACAAACCGTTTTTGACCGACTACTATGCCTTTTTGTCAAAGAATACGGTGCAGAATGTCTCTATGAGCGACATCGCATTCATGCATGTCGGCGTGATCGCAGGCGCTCCGTCAGAAGAGGTCTTCAATGAATATTATGCCGAACACGAATTTGTCACGACTTACGATACGTATGAAAAGGCAATCGCGGGGCTTGAAAGTGATGAGATCGAACTGCTGATGTCCCGCCGCAACTCATTGCTGGATATCACGAATTATAAAGAAATGACAAATTACAAAACGAATCTCGTCCTCGAGCGTCCCTATGAGACCTATATTGGTTTTTACCCCGGGCAGGCGGAGCTCAAAGAAATCGTCAATGCCGCTCAGTCGCGGGTCGATACAGAGCTGATCTCCGACAATTGGGTCCGGCGCGTCTTTGATTACAGCGGAGCGGTTGCCCGGACTCGTCAGCCCTGGCTCATCGGGGTGGTCGCTCTCTTGGTGGGCATGCTTTGTTTCGTGTTGTTCACGCTGAACAGGCGGCGGAAGGAAGCAGTCATTTTGGAAGCAAAGGTCGAGGAGAGAACGAAGGACGCCGTGGAAGCCTCGAAGGCGAAGGGAGAATTCCTGGCGCGTATGAGTCATGAGATCAGGACGCCGCTCAACGCGATCATAGGCATGACCCATATCGCACGCAATGCGGCGGACCCCGTGAAAAAGGATCGCTCGCTCGACGAGATCACGGTGGCGTCGGATCATCTGCTCGGCATCCTCAACGATGTGCTTGATATGTCCAAGATCGAGAGCGGCAAATTCCTGTTGGCCGAAGAGCCGTTTGGATTCCATGCGGCCATGAACGAGGTTTCGCAGATCATCCGGCAGCGCGCCGAGGAAGAGGATATCCTCTTCGAGGAAAACACTGCGGACCTGCCGCTCATGACGGTACAGGGCGACAAACTCAGGCTCAAGCAGGTGCTGATCAATTTGCTGGGCAATGCTATGAAGTTCACTCCCCGGGGAGGTCATGTGACATTCACCGTGGATACCGTCAACCGCGAAAGCCGTCTCGAAGCGTGTTTCTCCGTGACGGATGACGGTATCGGGATGAGCGACGAACAGACCAAGAAACTGTTCCATGCTTTTGAACAGGCCGACAGCAGCATCGCCGTGCGATTTGGCGGCACGGGACTTGGCCTTTCTATCAGCCAAAACCTTGTCGGCCTCATGGGCGGTGAGATCGAGGTCGAGAGCGAGTCCGGTGTGGGATCCACTTTCCGGTTTTCTGTTCGTTTGCCTATTTTGGCCGCCAATGAAGACGCCGGGCAGGAGCAGGACGGACTGGGCGATCTGCATCTTGCGGGCAAACACTTGCTGCTGGCCGAGGACATTGAGATCAACCGGACGATCCTGAACGAATTGCTGGCGGAGACGGAGATCGAAATTGAGAATGCCGTTGACGGTGCGGATGCGCTGGACAAGTTCAAAGCCTCGCCCGCAGGCTACTTCGATTTGATATTCATGGATGTACAGATGCCCAATATGGACGGATACGAAGCGACGCGCAGGATACGCTCGCTGAATCGTCCGGATGCCGCAACCGTGCCAATTGTGGCCATGACGGCGAATGCTTACCGGGAGGATATTGAACGAGCGAAAGAATCCGGCATGAATGAACATCTCGCAAAACCGATCGATATGGCGGCCGTGATGAATGTTTTAAAAAACTATATCGTCTAAAGTGCAAATTTTGTAGTATAATTCCTCTATGAGAATTTCAGCAAAGGGGCGCTATGCGCTCGCGGCGATCACGGTGATCGCAAGCAAACAGCAAAGCGGAGCAAACACTACGGTTGGCAGTGTTTCGGAAGAGTTGGGGCTTTCGAAAATCTATCTGGAGCAAGTCTTCGCGCAGCTCAAAAAGGCAGGAATCCTTGTCTCGGTGAAAGGTCCTAAGGGCGGCTATTCTTTGGCGCGTCCGGCGACAAAGATCACGGCTTGGGATGTGCTTTCCGTTTTGGAGATTTCCTTCACGGAACAGGCAGAGGAAACAGCAGGGACAAATGACGCCGGTATGGAGATCGCGCTGAAGGCATTGGTCTACGATGCGGTTGACGAGGCGCTCAAGGATACGCTTTCCAAGGTCACTGCAGCAGACTTGGCTGACGGTACAGAGCGGCAACGCTACGAGCAATCCTATATGATGGGTCTGTAAAAAGAAAGAGGAAAAATTGATGGGCGCTGCAGACAGCAAATACATAGACCTAACATCGGGTCTTCCGCGAGTCGCGAACAACGAAAAGCTTTACAAAAAATTGGTTGCCAAGTTTGAGGCGAGTGTTGACATATCCGCGCTTGATGCGGCGCTATCGGGCGGAGACTATATCAAGGCCGGTGAAATCGTACATGCCGCCAAGGGTGTCGCGGGCAATCTTTCGCTGGCGGCTTTTTATGACAACAGTGTAGTACTCATGGATCAGCTGCGTGGCGGCAACCCGCCGGCGCAGGAAAACGTAGACTCGTTCAAACGCCTCTATAATGAGACCGTGCGCGCGATCAATACCTATCTTGAAGACTGATCCTCGTTAATAGCCGCCGCTTCCGAATCCGCTTCCGCCATCTAAATATTGAAGCAATTCCGCCTTGTTGGAGACGGCTGTTTCGGCTGTCTCGCGTGTGATGCGGCCACGGCGCACAAGGTTTGCGAGGTCGCCTGCCAGCGTGTGCATGCCAAGCTGTGCATTGGACTGCATGGTGGAACCCAATTGATGGTATTTGCCTTCTCGGATGAGATTGAGCACTGCATCGTTGCCGATCAGGATCTCTGTCGCTACGGTGCGCCCGCTCAGGTCCGCGAGCGGCAGCAAGGTCTGCGTGATGACGCCCCGCAAAACGCCGGAAAGCTGGGAACGGATCATGCCCTGACTGTGCGAAGGATATACGTCTACGATACGGTCGAGGGTCTGTGAGGCGCCTGTCGTATGCAGGGTGGAAAACACAAGGTGGCCGGTTTCCGCCGCTGTCACGGCTGCGGAGATCGTCTCGTAGTCGCGCATCTCACCGACGAGAATGACATCCGGGTCTTCGCGCATCGCCGAGCGAAGTGCGCTTGAAAACGATGCGACGTCTCGTCCGAGTTCGCGTTGGTGTACAAGGCAGTTCTTGCTTTGATGGACGTATTCGATCGGATCCTCGATCGTGATGATATGGCCTTTGCGGTGGATGTTGATATAGTCGATCATCGCAGCAAGCGTTGTCGATTTGCCGGAGCCGGTCGGGCCTGTTACCAAAACGATCCCGCGCGGCTGCTCCGCAAGTTTTCGTATCGCCTCGGGCAAAAAGAGATCCTCGAGCGTTGGGATGTCGTTGCGCAAAATACGGATAGCCGCCGCCAATTCGCCCATCTGGTGATAGACATTGACACGGTAGCGAAGTCCGCCCTCACCCTCAAACGAGAAATCAAGATCCTTGCCGCTGAGCAGTTCGTCCCTTTGATATTCGCTGAGCATCGAAAGGATCGCAGAGCGATAGATATCCTTGTCTCCGGTGAACGGGCCGATGAAAAGCTCGCCGAGTCTGCGAAAAATCGGCGGCCTGTGGCTTGTGATATGCAAGTCGGAACAATCGTTTTCCCGCGCGTAACGCACGAGAGCGTCAATCGTGAGATTGTCCATCATGTTTCCCTCCATCAATCTACGGTATCTCCGATTTTGAGGAACTCTTCCATACTGGTGATTCCCTCAATGGTCAGCATCTTTGCGCGTTCGCGCAGCGTCGCCATGCCCATTTCTTTGCGGGCATACTCATAGAGGGCGCTCATCGTAGATTCCTCCGCGATCATACGCTGCATACGCTTGTCGATGGGTACGATCTCATGGATCGCGATACGGCCCTTGTAACCGGTTTGGTTGCAGACATGGCAGCCTTTGCCGCGCTTCAGCGTTTTCACGGTTTCCCGCGTTTCGCGAAGGGTGATCAGCTCGATGTCGCTTGCATCGTATTCCTCCATGCAGTGCGGGCAGATCTTGCGGATCAGCCGCTGAGCCACCAGGCCGACGACCGAATTGCCGACGAGGTAGGGCGGCACGCCCATATCCTCGAGCCTGACGATGCTGGCAAGCGCATCGTTGGTGTGAAGCGTCGAGATGACGAGATGTCCCGTGATGGCCGCGCTGACCGAGATCGAAGCCGTCTCGGCGTCGCGCGTCTCGCCGACCATGATGATGTCCGGATCCTGACGCAGCAGAGAGCGCAGTCCCGCCTGAAAGGTGAGGCCTGCCTGGTTGTTGACCTGCACCTGGTTGATGCCGTCGAGATTGCGTTCGACCGGATCTTCGATCGAGCTGATGTTGATCTGTCTTTGTTTGAATTTTTCCAGAGCCATATACATCGTCGTGGTTTTGCCGGAACCTGTCGGCCCGGTGATATAGATGATGCCGTTCGGATTGGCGAGGATGCTGATGAATTTGTCATAATCCTCGTCAATCATGCCAAAGTGGCTGGCATGATCGATCGCCGTGTTGGTCGAAAGGAAGCGGAGTACGGCCTTTTCGCCGTAGACCGTCGGGATGACGGAAAGACGAATGTTGAGGTCAACGCCTGCCATATTGATGCGAAAATGCCCGTCCTGCGGCAGACGCTTCTCGGCAATATCAAGATTGCTCATGATCTTGAGACGCACGATGAGCGCCGGATGGATGTTTTTTGGGATATCCGCATAATCGACCAGGGCGCCGTCCACGCGCATTCTGACTTTGCTTTGTGTGTCGAAGGGTTCCAGATGCAGGTCGGAAGCGCCGTTGTTGTACCCGCGCATCATGAGGCTGTTCAAGAGGTTGACGACCGGTGTAGCATCATCGCCGAGCTCTACGGTGTTGATCTGCTCGATCTCCGGAAACAGGTTGCTCATCTGGGAATCAACTTTGTTGACGGCTTCGCGCGCTTCGACTTCGCTGTAATAATGATGGATTGCGTTCTGGATGTCATCCTTTTCGCCGATGATGAGCCGCGTTTGCATTTGTGCGGTGCGCTGGATCTCTTCGATCCCGAAGAAGTCCAAAGGATCGTTGATCACGAGGTTGAGCAAACCGCCTTCTTCGCCGATCGCGATGGCCGAGTATTTCTCCGCGAGCGAACGCGGCAGTTTGGCGACGGCTTTCGTATCGACGTGTGCGGTGTCGAGTTTGATGCGCGGCAGGCCAAGCTTGTGCGCGAGCGCTTCGAGCACTTCCTTTTCGGTCACATAGCCGAGTGCGATGACGGCCTGACCGAGACGGATGTCGTTTTGCTTCTGGTAGGCCAGCGCGCGGTCGATTTGCTCGTCATTGACATAGCCGTATTCCTTTAGAAGATCGCCGATCCTTACCTGTTTGACATCTGCCATCGTATCATCCTTCCTGTCGCCATGCGCCGGGCTATGCGCCAAGCGAGGCGGGTACGCCTTCTACAAATACATATACTTTGAGACTGAATCTGAGCTCGCCCGGAGTGAAAGTATCTTTTGCATCGCTTCCTGCCGGGGCCTTCTCGGTGACGGGATCTCTGTAGCTAAACGAGACGACCTCTATGGCATCCATCGCTTTGACGCGTGCCAGCAGGTCGTAATATGCCAGCCTGCTTCCGTTTGCTGTCATCTCTACGGTGTAGACAAATGATGCGGCGCCCTCCGATGTTGCTGGTTCCGTGTACACGGGCTCTTCAAAAGCAGGCTCTGTGGCGCCGGCACCGGTTCCGTCCTCTCCTGCGGCAGGCTCGTCTTCCGGTGCGCCCGATGCCTCGTCTGCCGGCGCTTCGGGCTCTATTACGGGGATTGGCTGCGGCGCCAGATTTGTCGCCGTATAGGGAGGTACGCCTTCCTGCGTGAGCTGAGACATCGTCAAATTCACGGGATCCAATCCGCTGGCGAGTGTGAGTCCGGTGACAAGTTCATCCAATATTTCCGGGTCGATCTGGCGATAGAAATACCGTGAGTATTCGTTGTATTGCACGAGCGCTTGATTGTAGGCCTGCTGGTAGGCCTCCTTTTGCTCGATCTGCGCCCTCATCTCGACTTCACGATCTTGCAGTTCCGTGTACTCGGCCTGAACCGTTTTGTATTCGGTCATCATGGGCATTAGCAGGAAATATCCCATCACGAAGGCGATGCCGACAATAATGAGCACAAAGATCATCGTGCGCTCGCGTACGGATAGTTTGGCAAGCCCTGAGGGCGCTTTTTCAAGTGCTTTCGTTTCCATGATTATTTGCCTCCCCCGGCAGATCCCCCGCCCGCAGAGCCTCCGCCAAGAGAACCTCCGCCTGCTGCTCCGCCTTCGCCAGGACTCGCGGTATTGCCGTCCGGACTATATGCTGGTCCGCCTATCGACGGGGGCAAATACGGAGTCTGAGCGTTCACCAATGCGGTCACACCAAAATGGTATTCTTCGAACGGTATTTGTTCTTCACGATAGTCCCAAATACCGTCATCCCACACTTGCTTGGATATGTACCCTATGTTTGTCGCATATCCGGTATACTGCACATCGGCGAATATCCCCGTGATGCGCAGCTGTGCGATGAAGAGCGGCACATCCGTCACTTTTTTGCCGGTCGCGCCGAAAAGCAGGACGCCGGTCGCCTTGTCATAACTCATGGGTTCCAGCCTGACATTGCTGCCGGCGGTTTCCAAAATCTGCTCGATATCCCCGCCCTGCAGATCCGGATAACTCGAGATATTGAGGATGACGTCTCGGAGTGCGCTCATTTCCGCCGTCATGCGCTCCGACTCGGATTTGGCTGTCAGCGATTCGTTGTATGCGGCTTGTGTCGCAGGATCATCAAGATACAGTTCGATGGTTTTTTTCATGGCTTTGACTTCACTCGTATTGCTGTAGAAATACGAGTAGCCGGCGCCCATGCCTACCGCCACAAGGACGATGACCACGATTGGGATAACAATGCCGACTCCCTTGCCTTTTTGCGCGGACGACTTTTGCCGGTCCATCGCAAGGAGGAGGTTGATGTCTCTGGTTTTTGCTGAACTTGCCATCGCCTGCCTCACTTTTTCAATAGCATTCCAAGATTGAGCATGTATTTGCCCGGATCAAATGCGGATTGCTTTTCTGCCGATATTTTGCCTGTCAGTTTCACTTTGTCCGCCAAGTCAAGATTGCCGATGTGTACGCCGAGATAAGCAAGCGCTGTGGCGAGCTGAGCGACCTGTGTCGTAGTGACGCCTGCGAAATATGCGTTTGTGATCTCGAAATCGGTACGCTGTGATTTGTGGAACTGGATCATCGAACTGAGGTGATTGCCGATTTCGCCGAACCACTCCGTGGTATCGTCAGCGTTCAGGAGGCGGTGCCTGTTCGTGATGAGGTAATTGCCGTTTTCAAAGAGCGTCAGCCGAAGGTACTTGCCGTCAACTTCCGTCAGAATACAGGATCCCGTTGAAAGCTGGGGCAGGATGCCGGCCAGCCGGATCTCCGCGCCCATACCGATGCCGATGACTTTGAGGTTCCAGCCGGCTCCCGTCAGCGCGTTTCGGTAGGACAGGAGCATAGATTTCCCGACTGCCACCGCGAGTATACGCGTGCCGCCGCCGGGAAGTTTGGGAATCAGTACTGCATAATCGTAGACGTCTTCTTCCTCTGTGCCGTCAACTGCTCCGAGCTCGCGCCCGATGAATTCGAGTGTTCTTTGTTCGCTGACCGCCGGCACGTCTATGATCTTGGAACGGATGCTGTTGTTGGCGATCACGAGGCGGGCCTCTTGTTTGAGCACGCCCAAAGCAGAGCCGATTTCCGCAAGGAATCGCGTCAGGTTTTCCTCGTCTGTGATGATGCCGTTGATCATTGCGCCATCCGGCAGATCATACATGCCGAAGTCATCGATCTTGAATCCTCCGCGGTCACCCGATCCTACGGTGAGTTTGAGGTGAGTCGGTGAAAAGTATAGGGATACGCTCATTCTGATCCTTCCTTTGCGTTCATCAATATCCGGCGCCGATTGTGCCATACATCTGGAAGATGGGCATCATGACCGATACGATCACGACGCCGACGATACCTGCCATCACCACGATGAGAACAGGCTCGATCATCGCGACCATACGCTGACTTGCCATTTCTGAATCGTAGTCAAACTGGTCGGCGACGGATTCGAGCATTTGTTCAAGACGCCCGCTCTCTTCTCCGATCATGATGGTTGATTTCAATTTGCCTTCAAATCCGTCTACGGTAGAGATAGATTGTGAGAGTGTCCGGCCGTTTCCGAGATGGTCGATCACCTGCGCGAACTGATTTTCGATATATTTGTTTCCGACGGTATCGCGCGCGATCGTGAGCGCCTGAATCATCGGAATGCCGCTGACATAGAGCGACGCCAGCGTGCGGGCAAATCGTGCCGTATAGATCGTCTGCAAAAGCTTGCCGACTTTCGGGATTTTCAGCTTGAAATGGTCAAGCGCTTTCCTTGGACCGGGCTGTCTGAACAGAGCGATCATCGCCAGGGCAAAAACAATGATACAAGCAAGCAGCACGAGACCGTGCGCTATGAGAAAGTCGCTGATCCCCATGACGATCCGTGTCGGCAGCGGCAGCTCCATCCCCTCAAACATGCTCATGAATTGCGGCAGCACGAAAGTAAAGACGATGAGGACAACCCCGATGATCAAAACGACAAGAATCATAGGATACATCGTAGCGCTTTTTATTTTTGAATTGAGCCGATGCTCCTTGTCGTAGGTCACGGCCATCTTTTGGCAGGATTGGTCGAGGCGGCCCGTTTGCTCGCCCGCCCGGATCATGCTCACCAAGAGTTCCGGGAAAGCGCGCCCGCGAAGTCCCATGGCCTCCGACAGCGTCGAGCCGCGCTGCAGATCCTCGATCACGGCATCATAGACTTTCTTGATATGCGGCGGTTGGTCGCGCTGCGAAAGGATCATCATCGCCCGGATGAGGTTGATGCCCGAAGAAAGCATGGCCCCAAGCTGCCTGCAAAAGTCGGCGATTTCGTTTGTCTTGAGCTTTGTATAGGATTGAAGAGATTCAACAGGGGAGGCCTCGGTGAGGAAGAGGTTTTTCTCGCGCAGCAAAGTGGCGAGTTGGTCAGCGCCAGCCGCCTCAGCTTTTCCGCTCTGCTTTTTTCCGTCCAGCGCTATTGCACTGTACTTGTATAGCGGCATCTTGCCAAGCCCTTTCTTTCTGAGTTTGTTTTCAGTGAAAACTCTCTCCCCAACAAAATTATATATACTGCTATATTATACCCAAAAAAGCACAGAATAAACAAAAAAATTACATTACAATATAATGAAAAAATACCGGGGTGTCCTGCGTTTTAAAATTTGTAATTTTTTTGTTTGCGGTGGTATTTTTCGGGTATAATAACAGATGTATATATTCGTAGCCGTGGTATGGTGACGGCACGGTGGGAAGTCACAGGTAGAATTGGAGAAGTGGAGAAAGTGGAGAAGTGATAGGAGTCGGGAATCTGACAAACTGGAATAATATGCCAGCGGGGGGGGGGGGCGCTCCCAGACCAATTCTAGTCGGCTTCGCATAGATAGCCTTCATTTTAATAAGGTAAATATTGACACGCAGCGCATCAACGCGCCGCGTGTTTTTGGTGTGTCTGTCATTCGCCGGCTTGACCGGCGAATCCAGAAGGTGGTGACAGGCACTGGATTCGCCGGTCAAGCCGGCGAATGACAAAGGTGGTGTCCGCAATGACAGATGCGGTGCATACAATAGCAATAGGAGGTCGTTATGTTTGAAAATATGAAGTTTGGGGTTGGAAGCAAATTGGTCACGGGGATGCTCGTGTTTGCGCTGCTCGCCACTACGCTGTTCACGACGCCGATTCTCGGCAGCGCGGGGGAAGAGGATGACTTGCTGCCGATCCTTAGCGGTGGCGTGATTCAAGCGTTTGAGGAATATGACGGTGCGGTGGCGGTGGAGGCGGGCACGAGCGCGCTTGATGCGGCCAAGGCGCTGAATGAGTTGCTCCCGAATATCCCCGCTGTCGTTGCGGATGACGAGGCCCTGGATCCCGGCTCGGAGGCCGGGATGACAGATGACGAGGCCGGGATGACAGATGACGAGGACCCTGTCATTGCGGGCGCCGGTGTTGTCATTGCGGGCGCCGAGGCTCCTGTCATTGCGGGCGACGGTGTTGTCATGGCGGGCGCCGACCCGCAATCCAGTGGTGGTGACGTGACCCTGGATCCCGGCTCGGAGGCCGGGATGACAGAGGACACGGTTCTTGGGCTGGTTCCTGTTACTTGGAGTTTGGCTGAGGGCATTTCGTATGATGGGGATGTTGCGGGTGAGTATTTGTTTTCGGCGGTTTTGCCGGAGGGTTTTTTGCTTGAAGAGGGGGTTGCGCTGCCTTTGGCTGTGGTGACGGTGGCTGGTGATGGGGCGCTGGATTCGCCGGTCGAGCCGGCGAATGACGGGGTGGTGGATGAGGATCCGGTTGAGGCGGCGGATGACGGTGGTGCGGCGAATGACGTGTTGCTGGATTCGCCGGTCGAGCCGGCGAATGACGAGATCCAGATTCTTGCGGTTCCTACTACTGTTTATTCGGTGACCTTCTACAACAGTGACGGCAGCCTCTACACAACCTACTATGCGCAGGAGGGGGGTGCGGTTAGTGAGCCTCCGGTTCCTTCGCCTTCTGCTGCTGATATCGGGGCGGGCCGGCTTACTTTCCTTGGGTGGTATACGGATACGGCAAAGGCGGCCATTCCACTTGATGCGGATGGGCATTGGGTTTTTTCCACTCCTGTTACCAGCGGCGATGTGAGCGGGGACAACCTCAATTTGACGGCTGTCTTTTCGGATTTGATAACGGTGGAGTTCAAGGACGATGCGCCCAATCCCGGCGATAGAATCGTGGTGTCTACCGAGTTTGTGGAGAAGGGCGGCACGGTGGCCGACCCAGGGCCGATATTCACGCCTGCGCAGGGCAATATCTTTACCGGGAAGTGGCTCTATGAATCCGGTGATGCGAATAACGGGCTGGAATATGATTTTGCCACCCCGGTAACGGCCAACTTGGTGCTGGTGCCGCAGACGGAACCGGGGCGTATTGCTTACTTCCATACTTCGGGCGGCAGTTATCAGGCGCCGTATTCCATTCCCAATGATACGGAATTGGTTGCGGAGCCGCTCATAGACCCGACGCGCACGGGCTATACCTTCCAATATTGGTCCGAGAATCCGGCAGCGGACCCCGGAGATATCTTAAAAATAGAAGAATTTGATTTTTCTGCCCCGTATACCACTCTTGCAGATTTGAACCTCTACGCTATTTGGGAGGGGGATACCGTCAGTTACAAGGTCATATTTTGGTTGGATAAAAGCAGTTTGACAAACAGTCAGATTGACGATACGGCCGAGAAGGACGACCCGGCAAACTATGCCATCGACCGATTTGAAAATGTTACCGGACAAGCCGGCACTACGCCGACGTTTTCGACGGGCGTGCGCCCGAATCCGTCAAATACAAATTTGACAAATACCGGAGATATGCTCTATCACTCCACCGTCTGGGACTACAATGCGGAGACCATCGAAGGCGACGGTTCCACGGTTATCAATGTCTACTGCCTGCGTATCCCCGTGACAATTCGCGCCAATATCACCCTGCCGCCGGGCTACACCGGAGCGGGATATAGTTTGACCTTTCGGAAAAGTGACGGCGGAGAAGTCACCTTCACCGGGGGAGAGCAGTACCTTATTCCATCGCGGTTTGGTGCAAATTTTCGGTCGGAACCGAATGCTTTTATATTAGACCAGGGAACAGCAAATCCATCCCCGGTTCTGAAATTCAATGGGGCAGCGCAGTCTCAACCCAGCAATTGGCTTGCTGGAGAATACCAACTCTCAGGTTTAGTTGACTTTATTCTTCCTCTGCGGGCTAACTACCTGTCAGGTGGATATTTTGATACGTATTTCCTTTATCGCAACAATAAGTCGTTTCACTTTTGTTTTTATGATGAGGCAATTCCAAACAACGTAAAGCCTGCGGGCGCCGTATATACAGATTGGCTCTACTATAACTCAAGATATTATGTGAAGGTAACTGATGTGTATGCGTTAATTACAGGTACAGGTCAATATGGTAATATGTACACTAGCGGTTATACTCCGGTGGGAGGTACTAACTTTACCACTAATGGAAATAATTATCAGTATCCGATATATTGGACGGCCGGTGGCGAAAATGGCACTCTTACAAATCCCGGAGGCAGCAGCACTAACAACAGTTTGAACTGGGTCCATCTCCACAATCTGAATCCTCATGCTATCACGCTGAATATGCAGGGCGGCACGCTGACGGATACCCGATACACCCAAGTGGGCTCTACGCCAGTCTATGCTACAGCCGCGGATATCAAATACACCTATCCGGTCGAGAGTTACGAGCCTGATTTAGCCGATATGTCTTACCCTGGCAAGGAATTTGACGGGTGGTATACCGACGCGGATTATCTCTATCCCTATGATTTTACGGGGGCTACGCAGAGCGCCGCGGGGCTGAATTTGTATGCGAAATGGAAGCCTGCTACCCAGCACGTCAGCGTTAAGTATTCACAGAGTTCGTCAACTGCCGATGCGACCATCGACGTCCTGTACGGCGGCACCATCGCAGACCCCGGTATCTTTGTGGTCGGGCAGAGTTACGGCGCTGGGTTCAATGAGGGCTATGGCGAATTGGGCAATTTCAAGGGCTGGTATTGGGAAGACCACGGGACGGTCAAAGCCTATGCCTGGGCAAACCAAATCGTGGACGACTCGGTGACCATCTTTGGGATGTGGGTCACCAGTGGATACTCGTTGACTTATGATGTCGGGAACGGGACGGGGACTCCTCCGACGGATATCACGGAATACGCGCCCAACACCTCCGCGAAAGTCAAGGACGGTTCGGCGCTGTCCGATGGCGCTAAGGTGTTTGCCAACTGGAAGGATTTGGATACCGGCGCTGTGTATTATCCGGACAAATATATTACGATGGCGAAGCGTACCACGCTGACGGCGCAGTATGTGGGCTTGCTCGAAGAAGAATATACGCTGACCTACAAGAGGAATCGCGACAGTTCGGACATCACTACGTCGGGTGTCTATGGTCCGTTCCAAAGGCTTGCTCCGGTGACGGTGCTGGCAAATACCAACGGCGACTTCTCGTGGACCTATGATGGGCATGAGTTCCTCGGCTGGTCGGAGGTGCAATCCGACACCACGGCTGACCCGAATTATCCATCGCCGGGGTATGCGCACCTTACGAAAAATACCACGGTGTTTGCCGTCTGGAAGGCAATTGATTATACGGTGAAGTTCAATCCGGGCAACCACGGGACATTTGCAGAGCAGACGGATGTGCTGCATTATACGGGCAGTACGCCGCCGAATACGCCTGCGCCGCCTGCGGGCTATGCGGTTTCCGATGATGACGACTACTATTTTGATGGCTGGGATATCGGCGTGACTCCTACGGTGACGGCGAGTGTGACATATACGGCGCAGTGGAGGCTCAAGCCGATGGAGGCTTTGGTCTTGGCCGGGCTTTCGGCCTCCTATACTTACGGCGATGCGCCGGATGGAGATGTCGGGGTGACGCTTTCCGGCGGCGGGGCGCTGGTCGGCACGGGCGGGATGACTTACTCGGTCGCGCCTGCGTCCGGCGGGCCTGTGAGCATTGCCGGGAATGCGGCAGACGGCGGCAGGACCGCTACGCTGACGATACTGAAGCCGGGGGATTTCACGGTGACGGCACGCAAGGCGGCGGATGCGACCTACGGCAAATCCGAGGTGACGGGCGGCAGTATCACGGTGAACAAGGCGGTGCCGGGGGTGAGCGTGGTTGGCTCCGGCGGTTTGATTTACGGACAGAATGTTTACCTCACGGCTACCGTTTCCAAGGTCGGCGTGGGCGCGGTGCCGACGGGGTCGGTGGATATCTATGTGGACACCATCCGTGTCGCGCAGAATGTGGCCTTGGTCGGCGGGAAGGTGGAAAACTACGATTTGGGGGCGCTTTCGGGCGGCGGGCATACGCTGGAGGTCCGATACAACGGGGATGGGAATTACAAGGCGAACGGCGCGGGCAATGATGCCAATACTACGAGCAGCGGGGCTGCGGACAGCATTCCCTATAGCGTTGGGCTTGCCACGGACAGCATCACCATCGCAACGCCTGCGGCCAAGGTCTATGGGGACAGCGACTTTTCGCTGACGCTTTCGGCGAACGGCAACGGGGGTGGTGCGGTCACTTGGGAACTGGACGGTTCTTCGTCTACCACGGTGGCGACTATCACTTCCGGCGGGAGTGTGCATATTGTTGGCACGGGGCCGGTGACGTTCAAGGCGAACAGGGCGTCGGATGGAAATCATAACGGGTGTTCGGCTACCATCACATTCTCGGTTGGGAAGGCCACGCCTGTGGTGGCCACGGTGCCGGGCGGCTCTTCTGTCACCTATGGGCAGATGCTCTCTGACTCTACGCTTTCCGGCGGCTTGGTCAATGGCTCCGGCACGGAGGCGGGGACGGCTTTGAGCGGCTCGTTTACCTGGACGGCGGCGACGACGGTTCCGGATGTGTCCGGGCTGGGCGGCGCGGATGACGATTTTTACAGCGTGACCTGGACGCCTTCGGGGGTG
>JAISJT010000140.1 GCA_031261395.1 Eubacteriales Family XIII. Incertae Sedis bacterium | reverse complement strand
GTCTCAAGAAGCGCCTCCAGGCTGCCGCCTACAGCGATCGTTTCATAAAGATCCTTGTACCACTCTATATACATCCGAAAACACTCATGCACGAGGTTTATCAGATTTTCGGATTCCGTTTGCGCGACGATCAGGCAATTGTCCGCTGTCTTTTGCAGCGGCGTCACACGCGAGGGAAGGATGGCGTTCACCGTTCCGGAGACCTTCTCCCACTGCTCCGGCGTCAAAATATAGAGGAAATCAGAATGGTATTCTTCGTTTTCATCGGGCAGTTTCACCCCTTGAAAGTGAAGTTTGACATTGCCGTAGACTTGCACGCGCGGCAGTTCTGCGCGCAAAAAGTCATTTAACATTTCAGGTGTTATATACATATATGTCCTCAATATTCCTTGCGCGGCGGGTATTTGTGGAGAGACTCATACCCGCCGCACAATAAAGATAGGGGGAGGTTGGCTATTTTTTCAGCGGGATATACTCGCCGGTCGTAGGAAGATCTGTTGCGACTGAATTGTCGATGACAGCAAGTTTGAGACTTCCGTCAGCCTGCTTTTGCCACTGCCCGCCCGTCATCTGGATAGGTGAAGTATGCTCGGGCGTGTATTTGATATGACCGTATATCGTATCCAGATCGGTCTGTGCGATGGCATCGCGGATCGCTTCTTTGTCAAGTGTACCTGCGCGCGTCAGCGCATCCACGGCGATCTCCAGCGTAGTGAATTTCGAAGACATCGGCGGAGTGATATTGCGCCCTGATTCTTCCTGATATTTCTCAGCGAAGGCAGACGGCGTCAGACCGGTAAGCGCGGATACATAAGATCTGGATTTGTCCCACCAGACCTCGCACTCGAGGTTGTCCATCAGATCCGCACCGATCGCATCTGCATCCGCCTGTAGGAGATAGGCCTTTCCTACACTGACGACGTCAGGATCGAATCCCAGCTGCTTGGCCTGTTTCCAGAATGTCGAAAACGCCGGATTGGTCACGCAGCCAACGACGATGTTGACGTTCGCATCTTTGAACTGCCTTACGATATCCGAATAGTCCGTGGTATCTGCCGGAAAACGTCCCGGATCAACGACCGTATAGCCATCCGCTTCGAGCGTATCGAATCCGTCGACCCAGGCAAATCCGTCCGCATCGCTCGGAAACAAGTATCCGACCTTTGCGCCTGTATTCGGCCCAAAACCGGCCTGATCCCAAAGCGACAGGTACTGCGGATACAGATCCACAAGCTGCCAATGTGCATGGAAGGACCACTCAAACGGCCCCTCGGGCAGGAAGGCGTCAATGGGCTCATCCGCCGAGATGCACGGCACTTCGTAGCGCTCACAGACAGCGACGGCCGGATTGACCGTATCCGGCGTATGCCGTACGACGATCAGATCCACCTTGTCCTCCGTGATCAGCTTCTGCGTCAGTTCCGTACAGCGCGTCGCATTGCTTTCCGTATCATACAGAATAATCTCTATAGGCTTTTTGACTCCATCGACCTCGATGCCGCCCAATTCATTGTTTACATAATCGACCACTATATTTTCCGTCCACGGCGATCCCTCGCCAAAGCCGGCGAGCGGACCCGTCGTAGGATTGACAATGCCTATCTTGATCGTATCCCCGGACGGGACTACAGCCACCGAGGCCGAATCAGAGTCTCCGCCGGTCGTATCGCCGGACCCTCCGGCCGTATCGCCGGACCCTCCGCCCGAGGCGCCGCCTCCGCAGCCCGCCAGAGCCAAAGCGCAGACCATAGCCAAGGCCAGCAACGCCGCCAGCCAACGCTTCCCAGCCGTCGTCCCGGGTCTTCCAGCCGTCATCCCAGCCTTCCCAACTGTCATCCCAGCCTTACCAACTGTCATCCCGGGCTCGATCCGGGATCCATTCTCTTTCCTTAACATTTTCAAACTCCTTTCAACTAACAGTTTTTCAAATAATCTATTTGCTTACACGCAGGTCGCGACCCCGCGAATAATCCACATTTGCCCGCCCCCCCGAAAGCAGGTTCTTCATCGTGCGCCGTGTCGAAAGCACTTCAAATCCAAACTTGCGCTCTATCGTTCCGACGATCCCATACGGCAAACCCAAAATCACAGCGATGGCGATCACCCCGAGGATGATCATGCTGTACCCCTGATACTGCGACAAAAATTCCGACAGAAAAACGTAGATAATAGCGCCGACGATCGGTCCCGTGATCGTCCCTATACCGCCTATTATCACGATGAACACCGCCGCCACCGTCCAGCTGATGCCGAAGCCCGGCCCCGGAAAGATACTGCCCTGATTGATATAAAACAGCGCGCCGCAGAGCCCCGTCACAAAGCCGGAAATCATAAAGCACAGCAGTTTGGCACGGAAAATATTGACGCCCATTGCCGCCGAAGCATCGTCGTCGTCGCGCATCGCCTTGAGTCCCAGCCCGATGCGCGAATTGAGCACGAAGAAGACGACCAAAAAAGCGCCGATGACCAAAGTCAGCGATATGTAATATAGTTCGAAGACATCGGGATAGGGACGAAGTTTGATTGTCATGCCCCCGCCCATATTGACAAATTCCCAGCTTGTGAAAATGATCTTCAGCGCCTCCGAAGTGATCCACGTCGCGATGGCAAAATACATCCCCTTCATACGGAAGAGCAGGAAGGACAGCGCTACCGACAGCAGGACGCTGATACCCGCGCCGCAAAACATGCCCGCCCAAAACGGCAGACCGAATGTCGTAGCAAACACGGCCACATTGTAGCCGGCGATGCCGATGAATATCTGCTGCCCGAGCGAGACCATCCCGGTGTATCCTGCCATCAGATTCCACATCAGCCCGAGCGTGCAGTACAGCGCTATCAAAAGGCCGATACGCATGGTGTTGTCCGTCGTGAGAGGCGACTGCGGAATCACATACAGAGCGATCACTACGGCAAGGATGACGACCACCCGGATCTTCGAAGATTTCGACATTTTCATCCCTTTCTATTTCGCAAACAAGCCCTGCGGCTTGACCGCGAGCATGATCAAAATGATGATATAGCCCGCCAAAAGCTGCAGCGTCGTTCCAAACAAAAATCCGCCGAGCAGCTGCGCCAGCCCAAAGATCAGACCGGCCACCAACGTCCCCTTGATGCTGCCCATCCCGCCTATCACCACGATGCCAAACGAGATAATGAGATACTGTGAGCCCGTAGTCGGATAAAAATTGTATGTCTGCCCGACCAGAACACCCGCTACCGCCGAGGTGACCATGGCGATTCCCATCGCAACGCCGTAAATCAGATTTACATTGATCCCCATGATCTTCGCCGCCGTGGTATCATCGCTGACCGCCCGTACAGCCATACCGACATAGGTATGTTTCATAAAGACGTTCAGAGCGAGGATGACGCATACGCCGATCACGCAGTCGATCAAAAATGTAGTCGGAACGACGGCATTCCCAAGAGCAAAATTGCTCGTATCCAAGGGATTGGTCAGATGCTGCGGATCTGCGGAAAACACCTGAAGTATCACATTTTGAATGATGATTGACATGCCAAACATGACCAGCAGGGGCGCTTCTGCGCCGCGCGGCATCAGCCGGTTGACTATCAGGTTCTGGATGGCAAATCCGATAAAAAACATGATAGGTCCGACGAGGATCAGAGACAGCCCGGGATTCAGTCCCGTGGCCGCAGAGATAGCCAGCGAAAAATACGCCGCAAGCACGACAAACTCGCCGTGAGCAAGATTTGTCAGCTTCACGATCCCAAAGATGATGCTCATGCCGACGCCGATGATGGCATAGAGCCCGCCTATCAAGATCCCGTTAATGATTGCCTGTGCCATGAATCTCTCCTATATCCCGAAATACGCGGCCTTGATTTTCTCTTCGGTCAATTCGCCGGGGCTGCCGGAAAGCACGATCCGCCCTTTCAGCATGACGTCGCAGCGGCTGCTCGCCCTGAGGCTGCGCTTGACGTCCTGCTCTATCAGCACGACTGTCACGCCGCCGGACCGATTGATCTCGCGAATACGCACATAGATGTCTTTGATGACGGTAGGCGCCAGGCCCAGCGAGATCTCATCGAACAAGATCAGCTCCGGCTTGCTCATCAGCGCCCTGCCGATGGCCACCATTTGCCGCTGACCTCCGGACAGCGCGCCGGACAGGTCGTTTCGTTTTTCATAGAGCGCCGGGAAAAGATCATAAACATATTTGAGAGTCTCCATCCGTGACGCCCGCGCTTTTTTTGTATAGGAGCCGATGATGAGATTTTCTTCGACTGTCATTCGTACGAAGCAGCGGCTGCCCTGAGGCACCAGAGTGAGACCCATCGCCACGATTTCGTGCGCCGGTTTGCCCGTGATATTTTCGCCCTTGAAGTACACCCTGCCCTGCGCCGGCTTGGTAATGCCAGAGATACAGTCAATCAGAGTACTTTTCCCGGCGCCGTTCGTGCCGACAAGCGATACGATCGCGCCCTGCGGCACGCGAAAATCAGCGCCGTCGACCGCAACAAAATCGCCGTAATTGACGCGGAGACCCTCCACTATCAGCATGTCCCGATTTGTTCTCATGCTGCGTTCACTTCCTCATCGGATGCCCCGAGATATACCTCTTCGACTTCGCGCGAATCCATGACGGCCCTCGGGTCGCCTATCAGCAGCTCGTGCCCCTCAGAGATGCACATCAGCGCATCGGTTGCGCCTACCATCGTCTCTATCACGTGTTCGATCCAAACGATGGTGAGACCCCGCTTGGACTTCAAATCGGCCACCAATTTCATGATATCTTTGATCTCTGTTTCAATCAGTCCCGCCGCGACTTCATCCAATAATAATAATTTTGGTTCGGTCCCCAGCGCCCGTGCGATCTCGAGTCGTTTTCTGTCCAGCAGCGTGAGCGATCCCGCTATGAGTTCCGCTTTCTCTGTCAGACCTGTGATACCGAGAGCTTCCTCTGCGATTCTGGCGCCCTGCCGCTCTGTATGCCCCGCGCCATGTACGGCGGACACCAATACGTTTTCAAACACGCTCATGTTTTCAAACGGACGCGGCACCTGATACGTACGTCCAATGCCCATATGTACGCGTTTTGCCGGAGAAAATTTTGAAATATCCTTCCCGTCAAACAGAATATGCCCCGAAGTCGGGGTGATGTGACCGATACAGGCATTGAACATCGTCGTCTTGCCGCAGCCGTTCGGCCCGATCACGCCGAGGATCTGCCCGTATTCCGCTTCAAAACTCAAATCCTCAAGGATTCTCACATTGCCGTATCCTGCATCCACATGTTCAAATCGCAATAATGCCGCCATGACGTCCTCCGTTTCCGTTTGTGCTCCTGCAACAAGTTTTCTGCCAGAAATTTATCATCGGTCATTGTGAAAGTCAACAAACAAAAACGGAGTGGTTTGTAATATTTCACCACTCCGTTGAAATTCTAATGATAAATTTTCTTTGTACGGAATTTTATCAATTGCACTACCCGCTGCTACTCGTTGTTTCTCTTTGCGCGATTCTTCTTGTCCACGGCGCTGCCGCCGACCAGGGCGATCGCTGCGAGGATGACCATGAGTATCGTCAGATAAAGCGGTACTGCTGTATTCGGATCCATTATCCTTACCTCCTTTCGTTTCAGCCTACCAGGGTTTTTCTCCGCGGTGTGTGGCCTTCCAGATGAGAAAACAAACGGTCGTCAGCACATATCCGACAATGATTTGAAAGGCGATCAATTGTAC
>JAISJT010000116.1 GCA_031261395.1 Eubacteriales Family XIII. Incertae Sedis bacterium | reverse complement strand
CGCGACGATGATCTTTCCCTGCTCGTAGTTTTCGGTTTTGTAAGGCATGACTGCGAGAATATCCCTGACTTCTTTCGCTGAAAAGCCTTCAAAGATGTCCGAATTCAAAAGGCGCTTGACCACAGATTTGCCGTTTTTTTCTTTTGCCGCGTTTGCACACATGAAATAATAATATCACGTCCAGAACAAAAAGTCGGTTGTCCGGGCAACTTTGGAGATAAAAAAATCAAAATTCGTGTGGAATGATCCGTCTATTCGTTCAGAATGGTATAGCTATCTCTTGTATAAGCGATGACGCCCTCTTTTTTTAATTTGTTGAGGGCGGTGCTGAGTTTTGTGCGGTTGACACAGAGATATTTGGCCAATTCGTCCTGAGTCATATAGATGGGAAATGTATCCGAACCTTTTTTTTCGGCCATGATGGACAGGTACTTCATGATTCTGTCGCGAATCAGATGTTCCGATAGTACCTTTGTTTTCACGATGAGGCGAAAATTGTCATCGGCATTGATGGCGAACATATTGCGCACGATTTGCCGGAATATCCCGGGGGGCAAATCGCTTTGCATGATATCGTCAATGTCAAACCATAGGATAACGCTATCCTTCAGAGCGGTCGTCACGAAGGGAGATGTTCGCTTTGATGATATCGCCGCCAGCAGACCAAGCAACTCCTCTTCTTCATTTTTTATATTGTCAAACCAGCTGTCTTCGCTTCCGGGTTCTGTAGTGGAAACAATTCCTTCGAGAGTGATGCCTATCCTGTTTTGTACATCACCCTGCATGATCACGACTTCATTCTTGTGATAAAATTCAATACTATACGGAACCACTGATAGCATGATCCTGATTTCACGAGGCGATAGCCGATGAAAAAACACGGACTCACGGAGGTTCGTTATTCTGAGTTTGTAATCTGAAGTTTTCTTCAAGTTTTCGTTCACAAAACAAAAATAGCACAAATATGATAGGCAATATGTTCTACTTAGAACATCTATGAAAAAAGTTTTTTCGGGCGCAGAGACGTTAAAACGGCAGCCAGGCGATCCAGAGCGGCACGGTGGCCATGGAAAATATCGTGGAGACGACCAGCATCTCACCGGCATAGGATTTGTTGCGGTCATACTGCTCGCATAGTATAGCGACGGTCGTTGCGACGGGCATGGCATTGCCGACGACGAGGATAGTCTTGACCATTGGGTCAAGCGGCAGGAACCACACGATGACGAAGGTGATCAGAGGGATCAGAAAGAGTTTGTAAATGGCAGGCTCCATGACGCGCATGGTGGCGAAGGATTTGGGACCGAAGCCGCCGGCCAGCATCGTCCCGATAGAGATCATCGCGAGCGGCGTGGCGACACTGCCGACGAGTTCGAGGTAGTCCATCGCGATCTCCGGCAGCATGATATGGTTGTAGCAAAGAACGACGCCAACGATCGCTGAGCTGATCTTCGGATTTGCGATCAAACTGACATAGCGTACAATCTTCTTCCGGACGGATTCCTTCGGGCGCTTCCTGTCACGGCCCATGAGGCCGATGCCATAGGTAAAGAACATCGTATTGAGTGCGATATTCGACGCGACCATGTAGAGGAGCCCAAGGTCGCCGAAAAATGTTACGGCGATCGGAAATCCCATGAAGCCGTTGTTCGAGCTCATCGTGGCAAATTCGCTGATGGATGCGTCTTCTTTCGGATAGCGCCGCGCGCGGTAGAGGAGAAAAGTCATGCCGCCAAACAACATCAACAGACCAAAATTGATGAACATCGTGAGGATGAAATTGGTAAAGATCGAGGGTTCCATCTCCAAGGAAACCGTACGTGCAAGGATAAGGCAGGGATACGCAACGAGGATAATGAATTTGTTAATGCCCGTAATCATCGTATCCGAAAAGATGCCGATTTTTTTGCAGGCAAAACCCGTGAAGAGCAAGAGGAAGAAGATGATGAATTGCCCGTATAGCATCTGCGTCCCCTATTTCGATCCGAGCGGGATGCCGTAGGTATGGGCCTTGCGCACGATAGTCGGCTGGCTGGTGCCAAGCGCTTTCGCGGCCGCATAGGAATTGCCGTTCGCCTCGATCGCACCGCGTATGATCTCGCACTCGTAGGCGTCGACCAAGTCCTTCAGATTGCCTTCCCGGGGAAGATTCGCAAACTTCCCGAAAGGCGCCGGTGTATCTGTCGGATCGGGCGCATCGCCGTCTCCTTCTGTCTGGCGGATCAGAGCGCGGGCATCGTGACCTTCGATCTGTTTGCCCGGCAATATGATCACCATGCGCTCGACCGCATTTTCGAGTTCCCGCACATTGCCCGGCCAGTCATAAGCGTACATTTGATCGATGGCGTCTGTCGTGAATGTCTTTGTCTTGCCGTAGAGCGCGTTGAAATGCGCCAAAAAAGTCTCCGCCAAAGTGAGGATATCATCGGCTCTGCCGCGCAGCGGCGGCAGCTGGATCGGGAAGACATTGAGCCGGTAGTAGAGGTCGGCGCGAAAGTCTCCGGCGGCAATCATGTCTTTTAGCAGGCGGTTTGTCGAGGCTATGATACGGATATCAAGGTGAACGGGCTTGGTGCCGCCGACGCGCGTGATCTCCTTCTCCTGAAGGACGCGAAGTATCTTGGGCTGCAGATGCAGCGGCATTTCGCTGATCTCGTCAAGAAGAATGGTCCCGCCGTTGGCAATCTCAAAATAACCTTTTTTTTCGCGGGGACCGGCGCCGGTGAAAGCGCCCTTCTCGTAGCCGAAGAGTTCCGATTCGATGAGGCCGTCGGGAATGGCTGCGCAGTTTACCTTGACATAGGGTCCGTTCCTTCTGGTGGAAAGTTTGTAGATTTCCCGCGCCACGACCTCTTTGCCGCTGCCGGTCTCGCCCGTGATCAGCACCGTCGCGTCGCTCGCTGCGACATGTTCGATCAAATCCTTCACATAGCGTATCTTCTCAGACCCCCCGATAAAGGATCTCTCTTGTTGCTCTTTTTGCAGGGTCTTGAGGCGGGCCTTGTATTGCTCTTTTTTGCGCTCGGCAGTTTCGAGTTCTTCGCGGAGTTCGAGCAATTCCGTCAGGTTGCGCATGACGGTGATGACTCGCTCCACCCGGCCGTACTCATCCTTGAAAGGCGTACCGACCAGCAGGACGCGATTGTCATTTTTGCTGACGACGGACATTGCCTGTACTTTCTCGCCGGTACGGATCGCCTCCATGGAAACAGCATTCGTGAAATAGCCGAGTTCGACCAGTTCGTCAACGCTGCGGCCGACGATCTCTGCCTCGGCGATCCCTGTGATCTCGGAATATCCGCGATTGATGCTTGTCACGATACCGCGCCCGTCTGTCACGCAGATCCCGTCCGATACCGCATCGCCGATGATAAAGGCCGTCACAGCCTCCTGACGCATGCGCGAAATCTCCGCCCGCAGCGCCTCATTTTCTTTCAACAATTGCTCAGTTTCGTTCATAAACCCCTCGCCATTCGCGAATCCACACCACAGTCATTCGCCGACTTGATCGGCGAATCCACACCACAGTCATTCGCCGACTTGATCGGCGAATCCACACTCACAATCTCACCGCAGCGACCAATATCTCGCACATACGCCCCTTTTCTTCCGCAGAGGTATCGGCAATCAGTACAAATCCCGCCTCCGCCAAATAGGCCCGCAACGCAGCGCCCTTCGTCCTCGGCTGGAGGATCAATCGCCGAAACCCCGCAGCAATCTCCGGTTTGCGGGCAAGGATCCCTGCGATCGTCTCCCCGCCCATACCGGCGATCACCGCCACATCAGCCTCGCCGGCCTTCACCGCCTCGAGCCCGTCGCCAAGACGAAACTCATAGGGCCCCATGACGCACGGAAAACTGTCATTGCGGACCGAGGCCCGCCCATCTATGGCCCGACCGACCTGCCCATAGGCCTTATACAACGGGCCGGACACCTTGTCCGTGAGGATCGCGCCCGGTGACACGCCGTTTTCCACCAAGTACAGCGGCAGCATCGCGTGGTCAGACCCAACATCCAAGACGCGCTCGCCACCGCGAACATAGCCGGCCATCGCCAAAAGCCTCGGCGAGAGTTTCTTATTATAGCCCAAGCCCGACGCCTATCTATTCCAAATAATCCTTGATGACGCGGCTGCGCGACGGATGCCGGAGCTTCCTGAGCGCCTTCGCCTCGATCTGGCGGATGCGCTCGCGCGTCACGTCAAACTGCTTGCCGACCTCTTCGAGCGTGCGCGCGCGACCGTCGTCAAAGCCGAAGCGCAGCTTGAGCACCTCGCGTTCTCTGGGCGCGAGCGTATCGAGCACCTGCAGCAGCTGCTCGCGCAGCATTGCCGAGGATGCGGCCTCGACGGGCGCGGGGATGTCGTCGTCGGGAATGAAGTCGCCGAGGTGGCTGTCCTCTTCTTCGCCGATCGGAGTCTCGAGAGAGACCGGCTCCTGAGCGATCTTTTGGATCTCGCGGACTTTCTGCTCGGGGATGTCCATCTCGGCGGCAATCTCCGCCGGCGTCGGGTCGCGCCCGAGCTCCTGCAGGAGCTGACGCTGTATGCGTATCAGTTTGTTGATGGTTTCGACCATGTGTACGGGGATGCGGATCGTGCGCGCCTGATCAGCGATCGCGCGCGTGATAGCCTGCCGTATCCACCAGGTCGCGTATGTCGAAAACTTGAAGCCCTTCTGCCACTGAAATTTGTCGACCGCCTTGATGAGGCCAAAATTGCCTTCCTGGATCAAATCCGGAAAGAGCATGCCGCGGCCGATATAGCGCTTGGCGATACTGACCACGAGGCGAAGGTTGGCCTCGCAGAGCTTCTCCTGCGCCTCGTTGCCGCTCTCAGCTATCGCAACCAATTCCTTGGCGCGGGCCTTGCTGACTTCAGGGGCCAGCGACGCCCTGTTCAGAAACTCACGATGAAATTTGTCCAATTTGGTATTTCGCGGCCCGGCCACGACCGGAGGCTTGCGCTTGCGGGCGGGCGGCTCCTGAGGGATGAAGCCCGCCGCCTCGAGAGCCTTCTTGTCTTCCGAGCGCATCCTTTTCCGAAACCTTGAGGAAATGCTCTCAAAATAACGCGAGAGGGCTTCCCGCTCTTCTTTGCGGCTCTTTTCGCCGTCCTTCGCGTCGTCCGTCTCATCGTCGCAAAAATCCTTCAGTATCTCGCGCTGAAGCCGGATTTTCTTGTTGTTGTATTCGCAATAACACGCCTCTATGCCAACCGGCCTCACTTCATCTTTCTTGTACAGATCGACCGCTTGTTTGACGAGATACAGCATATAGGCGCCGTATTCCTGGCCGCGATACCATGCGGTATGCTCGATGCCGTAGGCGAGGCCGTAGAGAGCGATCTGCAGCAGATCCTGAAAAGAAGCGCCGTCCCCGATGTTCTTTTTGACCAAGGCGATGACGTACCGCAGATACGCTTCGATCATTTCGCGTTTTGCCTCAGCGCCGGCCTCCATGCGCTTCGCAAAATCGACTTCTTCTTCGGCGTTGAGCAGCGGCACCGCGCCGATTTCTTTCAGGTACATACGAACAGGGTCATCGACCGCCATCTCTTTCGGCAGAGTGGCCTCCAGGCTTGCCTTGACCGGGGCGATGACGTCTTTTTTCAGGGCGTCTTCCTTTTCTTCTTCCAAAAGAGCGGGATTGTAATCATCGGGATCCGCCGTCACGATCTCGACGCCGTTCGTGGTCAAACGATCAAGAAATACTTCGTATTGGTCCTGGTCGATGTCCAAATGGCTCAGGCTGTCGTAGATCTCCGTATCCGTGATATGGCCGACCGCTCTCACTTTTTCAAAGAACTCCTCCAACACCTCTTCTACTGTTTTTAGTTCAATATCTTCGATTACCAATGCACTTCTCCTTTCCGAATTGTTTCTTGCAATTGTATGATCCTGCCTCGGATCGCCATATACTCATTCGTCAGATCCGTATCGCCTTCAGCGAAAGCCTCCGAATCCTTGATTTTTTGTTCACGCAGTTTCAGATCCTCGATCTCAAAACGATACAAATACTCACTCACAGCGCCCGGTGTAGCATCCGGCTTCACCGCCCGCAGCGCATCCTCCAAAACCGGCTGATCCGCCTCGCTCAGCAATTCGGACAAAGCGTCTGTACCCGGCAAATCCCCTGTGCGTTCATGCACCTGGATCATGGCGGAAAAGACCGGTCCAAAATCCGTGCCTTCAAAGAAATGTCTGTACTCTACCGCCCTGTCAAGCATTTCGTTTGACGTCAGCGCCAGCGCGAGGGCGTCGCGAAGCAAGGAGGTCCAGACGGTCATTTCGGGCGCGGCGCCGGACGCCTGCCTGCCCGCGCCCGGCGGGCCGTTCCAATGATCAAGACCCGGGCCTGTAGCGCCGGAAACGCCGGCCTGCAGCCGGATCGCCTCCTCCGAGATCCCCGTTTCGCCCGATAGGCGGCGCGTGTAGAGATCCTGCTCGACAGGCGAAAGCGGCGCGATCACCCGTGCGGCGGCTTTCAGAAAATCCACGAGTCCGTCCGAGGCAGTCAAATCAAAAGTGAGTTTCAAACGTCTGAGTTTGAAATCGACCATCGGCGCCGCGGCGGCCACCGCCGTATCGAATGACTCGCGTCCGTAGGTGCGGATGTATTCGTCGGGGTCCTTTGCACCCTCTATCACCAGCACGCGCACCTTGATCCCTTCAGCCGCCAGGATATCCATGCTCTTTTCCGCCGCCTTCAGTCCCGATTCATCCGAATCAAGAGCAAGCACAACATTTTTCGAATACCGTCCGAGCAGTTTTGCCTGTTCCTTCGTAAAGGCCGTGCCGAGCTGCGCCGCCACATTGGTGACGCCATGCATATACAGAGCGACAAGATCCATATACCCCTCGACGAGCAAAGCAAAACCCTGCTCGCGGATCGCCGTTCCCGTGATGTTGAGCCCGAACAGGTTCAGCCCCTTCGAAAAGACCTTCGACCCTGCGCTGTTGATATATTTCGCCTTCGCCGTGCCGCTGAGGTCGCGCCCGCCAAAGCCGATGACCTTGCCCTTCGTATTCACGATCGGAAACATCACGCGTTCTGCGTAGCGATCTCTGAGTCTGCCGCTGTACCTGTACACGAGACCGACTTCCTCCGCCGCCTTCGCGAGCCTCTCGTCGCTTTCGAGTTTTGAGGCAAGCATGCGCGCACTCCCGTCCGCATACCCCAGCCGAAACTTCGAGATCGTGCGCCGGTCGATGCCGCGCCCGAGCATATATTCGAGCGCAGGATTGCCTTCGGCCTTCATCGCCGCATAATATTCCGCTCCGGCAAACCTGTTCGCTTCGTAGAGCGCATCCAAGCTTTTGTCCGCCTTCATTGACCCGCCCGGCTGCCAGTCGATGCCGTATTCCGCGCAAAGCCTCTCACACGCTTCGACAAAGCCCAGACGATAGTAACGCTGATAAAAACTGATGATATCGCCCTTGGCGCCGCAGCCAAAACAAATGAAGTATCCGCCGTCCTCGTAAACATGGAAAGACCCGTCCGTTTCCGTATGGAAGGGGCACAGTCCCGACCAGCTGCGTCCGACCTTTTTCAGCGGCACAATACGGCCGATCGTCTCCACGACGTCCGCCTTTTCCTTGATCAGTTCCGCAATATCGATCTGCTGTGACAACGCAGCCTTTCCTTTTGTTGTTCTACCGGCGTTTGGTCTGAGTGCAATACCATCTCACACAATATTTGCACTCATTATCTTATTCACCACAAAACCTTGTATGCTTTTTCTTTTTTCGCCCAAGGTCCATACGCCCCTGCGCGATCGGTTTTTCAACGCTCCTCGTCAAAGTTTTTCATACGCGATCTTTTGACGCTTGCTCTGCGTGTCTTCGCATCGAGTCTTCGCTGCTGAGCGGCTTTTGACGGCTTTGTGTCTATGCGCACTTTCTGCGGCGTTGACAAGAAGACCAGTTTTTTGTGTATTTTCTCAAGATTGGCCCTTCGGTTCTGATACTGCGACCGCTCCCTTTGCGAGACCGCCCGTATGCTTGGGTCGGGTCCAAAGACAGAGAGCACCTTGGTGTCGCTCGTATTCACCGACTGCCCGCCGGCGCCCGATGAATGCGTGGCTCTGTGCGTGCAGTAGGCATCGAGCACATCCAAAGGCAAATGCGCATAGCGCCTCAGTTCCGAAAACGATAGTCTGTCCATATCTCAATAATACGGTATTATAGGTGTATGAAGCAAATGACTGTCTCCATCGCGACCCTTGGCTGCAAGGTCAACCACCAGGAATCCGAAAAACTCGCCTCGGACTTCCGCGCCCTCGGCTACAAGGTCGCCGCTCCCGGAGACCCCGCCGATATCTGCATCATCAATTCCTGCACCGTGACCTCGGTCTCCGACGCCAAGACCCGCCAGCGCATCAGTCAGGCCAGGTCCAAAAATCCTGACTCCCTTGTCTGCGTCATCGGCTGCCTGCCCGAAGTCGCCCGCGAAACCGTGTCAAAAATGGAAGAGGTAGATCTGGTCATCGGCAGTATCCAAAAAGACCAAACGGCTGCCCTCGCAGCCGCAGCCTTGCATAACAAGACCAGCCCCGTCCGGCCCGTGATAGCAGCGCCCGTCGCGTGCAGCCAAAGCCGTACCCGTGCATTTCTCAAAGCCGAGGATGGCTGTGACCAGTACTGCGCCTACTGCATCATACCTCGCGCGCGCGGACCGGTACGCAGCAAACCACCGGGTGAAATCACAAAGGAAGCGGACGCCCTGCTCGCGGCAGGTTACCGTGAAATCGTCATGACGGGAATCAATCTGGCGCGTTACGGCGCCGACTTTTCAAGGCAGAATACGCTATCCTTGTATGATGTGCTCTTGCGGCTGACCGGCCTTGACGCCGGATATGAGTACCGCATCCGCCTCGGCTCGCTCGAACCCACCGTCATCGGCGCTACACAAGCGTGCAAGATCGCCGCCCTGCCAGGCATCTGTCCGCACTTCCACTTGTCACTGCAGAGCGGGTCTGACCGCACACTCGAACGGATGGGCCGGCATTACAATACCGGGGAATATCGAGAGATCCTTTTCGCCCTGCGGAAGATCGATCCGCACTTTGCCATTACCACGGATGTGATCGTCGGATTCCCGGGCGAAACGAACGAGGACTTCACAGAAAGTCTGCATTATGTGGAACACGCGGGCTTTGCGAAGGTTCACGTTTTCCCTTACTCCGCAAGGAGCGGTACGCGCGCCGCAGGTATGCCGGGGCAAATACCGGAGCCCGTCAAAAAAGCCCGCGCCGCCGCAATGCTTGAAACCGCGAACAAAGCATCCGCCGCATTTCTTTCGGATTGCGCAGGAGACGTCAGGCGCACGCTATCCTTCGGCCCGGACAAACAAGGCCGCATACGCGGTCTGACCGACAACGGCATCGACGTCCGCATCCCCGCGGGCTTCGCCTTTGCAGGCAGCGCAGGAGCGCCCCCCGAAAACGCCTTCTTCGATCTGCCCCTCACGCCGGAAATCGCCCGCGCCTTAGGGTGATTTCTGCGTTCATGACGTACTGCGTGCGAAATTGGTCAAAAAACGTCCGTTTTCTTACCGATTTGCGTCGCTATACGTCACGAACTCCCCGCCTCGGCAATGAAGCCTTTAGATCACTGAGGTGAAGCCGCCGTCAACGCTGATCGACCAACCGTTGACATAGTCGGACGCCCTGCTCGCAAGGAAGACCGCCGTGCCCATCACAGAGCCAAACTCGCCCCAGGTACCGCCGGGCAGCCTCGCGGCCACACGGTCTACGATCTCCTGAGGAACGCCGGTATTGACGTCGCTCTTGAAAAACCCCGGGCAAATCGCATTGGTCTGCACATTGTATTTGCCAAGCTCGTTGGCAAAATCGCGTGTGATCCCGATCATGCCGTGCTTGACAATGACGTAGCCGGGGCAGTTGCCGTCGGCCGTGAAAGAAAGCGCCGACCCGATGTTGATGATCTTGCCGCTGCCCTGTTTCTTCATCACGAGACCGATCTCACGGCCCAGATAATACGCTGCGTTCAGCCCGAGTTCGATCGTCTTCGAATAATAAGAATCAGGATACTCCTCGAACGGAGCAAAGAAACCGACATTGGCATTGTTGACCAATATGTCGATGTGCCCGAATTTCTCAAGAGCCGTATCGATGATAGCTTTGCGGTAAGCGGCGTCCGTCAAATCGCCCTGCAGGTTTTCGAAACGGCGCCCTTCCGTCTCGACCGCCGCCTTGACTTCACTGACGTCAGCCTCGAAGTTCGGAACGAAGACGTCCGCGCCGGCCCGTGCAAAAGCGACGCAGTAGGCCATGCCGAGATTTGTGTTTCCGCCCGTAACGATAGCGACTTTCCCCTTGAGGGAAAAGAAGTCCATCGAGAAATCTTTAATACTTTGCTGCATATCTTCCTCCGTTTACTTCCCTAAAAGTTTGAGTGTTGAATCTGCGATCCCTTCGGGCGAGATACCGTAGAAATTGTAGACTTCATCCGGGTCGCCGAGCACGAGGAACTCATCGGGCAAGCCAAGGCGTTTGAATTTGCCGCCATAGCCTGTCTCCGCAAGACGCTCCGCCACCGCGCTGCCAAGACCGCCGTTGATAGACGCTTCTTCAACAGTGACGATCGCAGGAGTAGTCTGTGCGCTCTTGTCGATCGCCGCGAGATCAAGCGGTTTGACCGTGTGCATATCGACGAGCCTGGCCGAAACGCCCTTGTCCGCAAGGATTTTGACCGCCATCAGCGACTTGTACAGGAACGAGCCTGCGCTGATGATCGTGACGTCCGATCCTTCCGTGACTTCTATGGCTTTGCCGATCTCGAAAGGATAATCGTCAGTTTTGTAGACATTGGGCGAACCGCCGCGGTCGATGCGGATGATCATGGGACCATCGTACGTCATCGATGCGCGGATGAATTTTTTGCACTGCCCGGCGTCGGCCGGCACGCAGATCGTCAGATCCGGGATCGCCCGGTAGAGCGCGAGGTCTGCGATCGTATTGTGGGTCGGACCGCCGGCCGCCGTCACTCCGGAATGCGTGCCGATCAGGCGTACATTCACGCGGTTGTAGGCGATATCCGTATGGATCTGATCCGCAGCGCGCAGCGACAGGAAGGGTCCAAAGACCTGAGCAAAGACCGGCAGTCCGGTCGAGAGCGCCAGACCCGCAGAGGCGCCGACCTGATTGGGCTCAGCGATACCGAAATTGAAACAGCGCTCCGGGTATTTCTTGACGAGTGCGCCCGCCGTGGTAGAAGGCGCTACATTGTCTGTGTAGGTGAAGACAAATTCCTTGCCTTCATCGGCCAGTTCGAGCAGGACTTCGCCGTAGGCTTCCTTGGCGCTCGAGAGCATGGCGTCAAAATCAAAAGTGGTTTCTACAGGCATTATCTTATCCTCCTGTTCTTTTCAACGGAAGCAAGCGCAAGATCAAGCTGTTCTTTGGCGATACCGCCGCCGTGCCATGTCGCGACATTTTCCATGAAATCGACGCCCTTGCCCTTGACCGTGTTCGAGATGATCGCGACGGGCTTTCTGCGCGAGATCGGCTCAGCCGGCGGCAGATTTTGCAGCGCTTCGCAGACCGCATACATATCGTTGCCGTCGATCGAAACGACTTCCCAGCCAAAAGCCTTGAGTTTCTTGTCGAGCGGGTCGATATTCATGACATGCTCAGTCGTGCCGGTCATCTGCAGACGATTCTTGTCGATGATGGCGACGAGGTTGCCAAGCTGATAGTGTCCGGCGGCCATGAAGGCTTCCCAGTTGGTGCCCTCGTTGAGTTCGCCGTCGCCCGTCAGGACGAAGGTGCGCCAGTTCTTTTTCTGCATGCGCGCGCCAAGCGCCATGCCGACCGCGATGGGCAGGCCGTGACCGAGCGAACCGGCGGAAACTTCGATCGCTTCCACTTTCATGCGGTTTGAGTGCATACCGAATTTGTAAGTGTCCAGCGTTTCAAAATGTTCCACCATGTAGTCCATGGTATACATACCGAGGTCCGAATAGATCGTGAAGAAGGTCTCCGAGCAGTGCCCTTTTGAGAGCACAAAACGGTCGCGGTCTTCCCAGTCGGGATTTTTCGGATCGTAGTTCAGGTATTTGTTGTACAGCGCCACGCCGACTTCGACACAGGACAGTTCACCGCCGAGGTGCCCCATCCCTATCCGGTAGATGAAATTTAGAAGATCCTTGCGGATTTTCACAGCTTTCGCTTCGAGTTCTTTGACCAGCTCGATGTCCACATTATATTGATACATAGAGGGTTCTCCTTTCCTTACAAATTCAATTATATAACCGCATTGTGCGCAAACAAAGCGCATTCCCG
>JAISJT010000078.1 GCA_031261395.1 Eubacteriales Family XIII. Incertae Sedis bacterium | reverse complement strand
GACGGTTGCCGGGCAGGGCCGGGTCCCGCGCAATGAGCGCCTGCGAACCTCGTCAGGTCCGGAAGGAAGCAGCGATAAGGAGGATAGCTTATGTGCCGCGGATTCTCCCGGTCCTGCCGGGCGACCGTCCGTTTTATAATCACGTACAGACTGCAACGGCTTTCGCAAAATGATTTATTTGGAAAGTGTCGTCGTTTGCAAGACGCCGTTGCAGAAACGGCTTAACGGAGTAACGGAGTAACGAAGGAGTAACGAACACAAGTGACCGAACAACACCACGAAGCTATTTACCGCCGGTTCCGGCCCGCCACTTTTGACAAGGTGCTGGGGCAGCGGCATGTTGTGAATGTCCTGAGGCGGCAACTGGCCACAGGCGAGACTTCGCACGCTTATCTGTTTTCCGGCACGCGCGGGACGGGCAAGACGACGATGGCGCGGCTGCTGGCGAAGGGGCTGAACTGCCTCGCCGCCGATACCGGAGGCAGACCCTGTGGCGCCTGCGACAACTGCCTCTCCATTCAAAACGGGTCTTTCCCGGACGTGGTCGAGATCGACGCGGCGTCAAACAACGGGGTTGACAACGTGCGGGAGATCACGGGCTCCGTGATTTATCCGCCGCAGATCGGACGTACGCGCGTCTTCATCATCGACGAGGCGCATATGCTGACGGCGGCGGCCAACAACGCTTTTCTCAAGACGCTTGAAGAGCCGCCGGACAATACCGTGTTCATCATGGCGACGACGGAGCCGGGCAAGATGCTCGCGACGATTCGGTCCCGCTGCCTGTCGTTTGAATTCAAGCGCGTGCCTGCCGCGGTGATCGCGGATGGTATGAAGGAGATCGTGCGGGAGCTCGGACAGGAAGCGGACGGCGATGCGGTCGCCCTGATCGCCGCCAATGCAGACGGTTCCGTCCGCGACGCCCTGTCGATCCTCGAGCAGTGTCTCTCGGCAAGAGATGAAAAATTAGAGCGCGAAGACGTGCTGGAGGCGCTCGGCAGCGCCGGCGATGAAGCGATATCGGGCATCGCGAAAGCGGTATTCGGAGGAGATACGGCGGCGGCGCTGATCGGCTTCAATGAACTGCTCGTATCCGGCAAGGAAGTACGGCGCGTCATGGAAGACTGGATCGACTGGCTGCGCTCCGCCCTGCTTCTCAAGTATTTGGAGAAACCGGAGACCCTGCTGAACCGGTCGGCGGAAAACCTCGCGGCCATCAAAGCAGAGACAGCCGCCGTAGACGAAAAGACGCTGGCGGACCACATTGTGAAATTGTCGAAGCTGTACAATGAAAGCCGCTGGTCGTCGCACCCGGGGATTTTGCTGGAGATGCTGATTATTGAGCTGAGCGAGACATAGATGGATTGCGGGTCGGCGCCCGCAATGACAGAAGGTGCGCCCGCAATGACATGGATTCGCCGGTCAAGCCGGCGAATGACAGAAGGGGCGACCCGCGAAGAACACGGAAGAGAAAGGACTTACTTATGGGCAAAGGAATGAAGGCCGGGAAGAAAAAATCCGGCGGCGGTGGCGGCGGCGGTCGCGGTAGTTTCGGCGGCGGCGGCTTCGGCAGCGGGGGCGGCGGCGCAAACCAGGCCGCGCAGCTGCGCAAGATCCAGGCCATGCAGGCCGAGATGGAGAAAGTCCAGGACGAGCTGAAGACCAAAGAGATCGAGACAACCGCCGGCGGCGGCGCAGTCGCGGTGAAAGTCAACGGCGCGAAAGAGATCGTCTCCATCAAGATCGACCCCGAAGTCATGGACAAGGACGACCCCGAAATGCTCCAGGATCTCATCCTCGTTGCGGTCAATGAAGGACTGCGCCAGATCGAAGAACTGAGCGAGACCGAAATGAACAAGGTAGCCGGCGGCCTCGGCATCCCCGAAGGGATGTTGTAGTGCAGTCTTATCCGGAGGCGCTCGCAAACCTCGTCAGCGAATTGGCCAAGCTGCCGGGCGTCGGTCTGAAGACAGCCCAGCGGCTTGCCTTCCATATCCTGTCGATGAAAGACGACGAGGCCATCAGCATCGCAAACGCCATCGTGAACGCCAAAAAAGACCTCAAATTCTGCTCCGTTTGCGGCAATTTGACCGATGTAGACCCTTGCGCGATTTGCGAAGACCCCTCGCGCGACCGCACGATTTTCTGCGTCGTTGAGTCGCCGAAAGACGTCGTGGCGATCGAGCGCATGCGGGAATACAAAGGACTTTACCACGTCCTGCACGGCGTCATCGCCCCGATGGCCGGCGTCGGCCCCGAGGACATCAACCTCGAAAGCCTCATCCACCGCCTCGCCGGATCCGACGAAGCCGCCGAAGTCATCATCGCGACAAACCCCAACATCGAAGGCGAAGCGACGGCCATGTACATCGCCCGCCTCATCAAACCCGCCGGCATCAAAGTCACGCGCATCGCATACGGCGTTTCCATCGGCGGCGACATCGAATACACCGACGACATCACCCTCGCAAAAGCCATCGAAGGCCGCCGCGAGATTTGATTTAGGGAGAGGGGGCGGTCTGCACGGATATAGGAGAGAAAGATGATTAATATCCTTTGGCGCAGATTGACCTTGGTCGTGCAGACCGCCCCGGGAGGAATGGCTCTTTATATTCTTATTTTGTGATTTCATGTTTCGGATGTCAATGCAAAAAGGCGCTTCACGTGCAAATTCGGCAAGACACAAAAAAAATCCGTGCTTTGAAAAAAACACGGACTACTATATATTGATTTTGTCGTAATTCGGCACTATTCGCAAAAATGCGCACCTGCGGGCTCGTCAATCAAATCGCGCCGATGTCCTCGAGCATATCGCGAAGTTTCAGGTAGGTATCCTCCACGATTTCGGGGCAAAGCGTCAGCCGGCGCGTGTCGTCACCCTCAAGCAAATCCGCGCAATTCCACGATCCAAAACGCTCTTTGAACCACGACATCATCTCCGGGCCGAGTTTGTCATGAGCAGTGAAGGGATCGTCCTCCGCGATCCAGAGCACAGCGAGTGCGGCGCAAAGCGTCCCGCAGGCGAGGCCCACATGCAGCCCGCCGCAAAATGCGCCCATCGCCTTGACCAAATCCCGGCTCGCCTCCGGGTCACGACCCATATCTTCGAGACACAGGTTCATGATCTGTTCACTGCAGCAGTGCCCTTTCAGCCGTTCGTCAAAAATTCTTTCGCTGATATCCATGCCTTTCCCTCCGCGCTTCCCCTCACTCCTGTTTTTCCAATATCATCAAAAAGTATCCGAGAGATTTCTTGTTTTGAAAGGCCTCGCAAGCGCAATACGCGCCCGGGTCTTCGCCCTCCGGCACCTGCGCCCTGAAATATTCTTCGAGCGAGCCAAATCCCATGATCGCCTGCGCCGCAAAATTCGAAAGCGCGTGCGGGACATCTTCAAAGTGTACCAGTTTGAAACCGATTTCCTCCAGCATTCCGTGCAATTCGTCGGCCAGTATCGCGCCGTCGAGCATGATGAAGGACGGGTTTTCGTTCTCTTCACAAGCGTTTTCGACCTTGGGCCGCGCCGCCCGCTCGTGCGCCTCCGCCAGCATCGCCGCCACGCGCTCCATGTCGGGATTTTGCACATAAAGATCCGTGATGATCAATTTGCCGCCGGGCTTCAGCAGACAATATGCCTCAAAACACGCGTCCTCCTGCAGCCGCATGACCGACAAACTGCATTCCATCAGGACCGCGTCGAAGGTCTTCGACTCAAATTCCAACGCATGCGCCTCCATGCGCCGCAGATCCAGCCCCGGATGCCGCGCCCTGCCCCTGTCAATCATTTTGCTTGACGCATCAACCCCGACAGCATTCAGTTCATATTTTTCCTGTAATAAAAACACTGTGCCGCCTTCGCCGCACCCGACATCAAGTACGCGGCTTCCCTTTGACAGCCCCGCCATATCTACCGCCTTGGCCGTGAGTACTTCGCCGCCCGGTCTGATCATCGTCACGCTTTCACCCCCGAGTAATATCCGCAAAACGGAACGAGCCGTTCGCCGTCAGCAAAGACCTGTACACGGCAGCGGCGCAAACGTTCGGCATCGAGGTTCGTAGCGTCCATGAATCCCATACCGGATATCGTGAACATATTGTTGCGAAAATAGTCGATCGCTTCATCAAAACTCATCACACCGGATTGTTCCGTGTCGCAGCAACAAGTCTCCTCTGCGGCTATTGGGCCGGTCCATTTGTTCAGGACGAAGTCCCGGTCGCGGCGGATCGTTTCGAGCGGGGAGGCATCTTTTGCCTCCTCGTCACAGCAGGAACCGCCGCTGCTCATGCGTTTTACCTTGTCGCCCTCTTTCATAAATGAGGCGCAGAAACAGCAGAGCGGGTGACCCGTGCTGATCGGCGCGAGATCCGCCTTTTGGATCAGGCCGCCGGTCTGCCGCTCTATCTCTTCCATGACCGCAAACATCGTGACGCGCTCCGCGAAATCGCCTTGCTCGGTCGCCTCATCCGGCCGTCTTCCGAAGAAACTCGCGGGCTGGAAGTGAATGCCCTTGACCACGCTGACGTTGGCGAGCAGAAAGCGTACTATATCCCCGGTTTGCCCGAGGTTGACGCCTTTGGTGACCGTAGGCACCAGAGTGACCGGCAGGCCGGCCTTGCCGCAGTTTTCGATGGCGCGCTGTTTCAGGGCAAGCAGCGGCTCCCCTCGCAGCGCGGTATAGACGTCGTCTGTCACCCCGTCAAACTGCAAAAATACCGTGGTTAGTCCTGCCGATTTTAGCGTCTGCGCATAGGCCAATCCGCCTGTCCCGTCACCGGCCAGACGCCGGCCGTTGGTGTTGAGCTGGATGTATTCAAAGCCTTTTTCCGCGCAAAGGCGGATGATCTCGGGCAAATCGTCACGCACGGTCGGCTCGCCGCCCGAGAGCTGGATATTGTATTTGCGCTCCTCGCCGAGTTCGGTCAGGCGGTCGAGCCAGCGGGCGATCACAGATAGGGGGGGATCCGGCGGCGTGGATTGCGGGCCTATGCCCGGGGTGACAGAAGTTGCGGCGGCAAAGCAGTAGGGACAGAGCTGATTGCAACGCTCCGTGACGTTCAATAGCACGCAGCAGGCCGTCATCAAGTGGTTTTCGCAGAGGCCGCAGTGATGCGGACACTCTGTATTGAGAACGGAGCCCGCACCTTGCCCTATTACAGAAAAAGAATCCGGAAAATACGAGTGAACGCCCTTCGCTGTGCGCATGCGCGGAGGCACGGTGACGGACGGAAAGTCCATCCAGCGCGCAAAGTCGGCCGCATTTTCCGATGCAAGCACGCGAAAATCGCCATGGGCGGGGCAGGTTTTGCAGACGTAGACGGCCTCGCCCTGCGTCACATAGGCCGCCGGGATCGAGTCGCCGCAGATGGGACAAACGCTTTGAAACACGCGACTCATCATAGCTGCACAACGCTTATTTTTGCACGAGGCCGGCGATACGCTTGCCGCATTCCGCTGTGCCGATCGGGATTTTGCCTTCTGTCAGGATGTCCGCCGTGCGGTAGCCGCCCCGGAGGTAATCGCCCACGGCCTTTTCGACGGCGTCCGCCTCTGCCGCGAGGTCCAGCGAGTAGCGGAGCAGCATGGCGGCCGAAAGAATCGTCGCGATCGGATTGGCCCAGTCCCTGCCGGCGTACTGTGGCGCGGACCCGTGGATCGGCTCATACAGGCCCCGGCTCCCCTCGCCGAGGCTGGCGGACGGGAGCATGCCGATCGAGCCCGTGATCTGCGACGCCTCATCCGACAGGATGTCACCAAACAAATTGCTGGTCAGGATGACGTCAAACTGCTTCGGATCCATGATCAATTGCTGCGCCGCATTGTCTACATAGAGGTGTTCGAGTTTGACTTCGGGGTAGCCGGCGCGGACTTCCTCGACGACCGAGCGCCAGAGCCTTGAGCTGTCGAGGACGTTGGCTTTGTCGACGCTCGTCACGTGCCGGCCTCTCTTCATCGCCATCTCGAAAGCGACCTTCGCGATACGGCTGATTTCAAATTCGGAATACTGTTCGACGTCGTAGGCAAAGCGTCCGGGCGGGAGGGTCTTTTCGCCTTTCAGATGATCTACGATCTTGCTGAAGGCGGAGGACTCGCCGATGACCTCGGTGCCGCGCTGCCCAAAATATATGCCGCCCGTGAGCTCGCGCACGATGAGGATGTTGACGCCGCCGCTGACGATCTCGGGCCTTAGCGGACTCGCAAAGGCGAGCTCGTCATAGACTATGGCCGGACGCAGATTTGCAAAGAGGCCAAGCTCTTCGCGCAGTCTGAGGATCGCCATTTCCGGACGCTTGTCACCGGACAGGCTGTCCCATTTCGGGCCGCCGACCGCGCCGAGCAGGATAGCGTCGGCGTCTTTGCATTTTTTGAGGGTCTTCTTCGGCAGCGGTTCGCCGTCCTGATCGATGGCCGCGCCGCCCGCCTGCAAATATTCGTAGCGGAAGCGGTGCCCAAAGGCCTTCGCGGCCGCATCAAGCACGGGCGTCGTGGCATCTACGATCTCGGGGCCGATCCCGTCGCCCTTGATGACTGCAATTTTGGTGTCCATGCGCCTACTCCACTCTCTCTTCTCTCTCTTCTTTTTCCTTCTTCTCTTCGTAATACATCTTGTTGATCGCGTTGACGTAGGCCTTGATACTGGCCTCGATCACATCCGTCGAAAGGCCGCGGCCGGAATACTTGCCGCCGTTTTCGTTGCTGAGGACTACGCGCGCATCGCCGAGGGCGTCCTCGCCTTCGGAGACGGCATCGATCTGATAATCGTCGAGTTTGAGCTGCCGCCCGACGATCTTGTCGATCGACTTGAAGGCCGCATCGATAGGGCCGGAGCCGCGCGCGACTTTTTCGATCTGCTTGCCATCCCGGTTCAGGGAGATGGTCGCGGTCGCCGTGATCGTGTTGCCGCTGTTGATCACGAAGGTATCGAGCGTGAATGTCTTGGGAACCTGCACCGCTTCCTTCGCAATCAGCGCCTCGATATCCTTATCATAAACGGACTTCTTGCGGTCGGCAAGTTCTTTGAAGCTCGTGAAGGCGGAAGCGAGTTCTTTTTCCGACAGCGAGTAGCCGAGCGCCGTCAAGCGGTCGCGGAAGGCGTGTTTGCCGCTGTGCTTGCCGAGTACCAAATTGCTCACCTTGAGGCCGACCGAAGCCGGCGTCATGATCTCATAGGTCTCAGCCTTTGCCAATACTCCGTGCTGGTGGATGCCCGCCTCGTGCGCAAAGGCGTTTTCCCCGACGACCGCCTTGTTCGGCTGGACCTTGACGCCCGTGATGTTTGTCAGCAGGGACGAGGAACGCGTGATTTCCGTCGTTTTGATATTCGTCGTAACGTCATAGATGTTACCACGAACATACAGGGCCATAATAATTTCTTCCATGGCCGCGTTGCCTGCGCGTTCGCCGATGCCGTTGACTGTACATTCGATTTGCCTGGCGCCTCCGCACACCGCTTCGAGAGAGTTGGCAACGCCAAGTCCGAGATCGTTGTGGCAGTGGCACGAAAGCGTCACGTCGGTCAGTTCGGGCACGCGCCGCCGTATTTCTTTGAAAAATGCCCTGTGCTCTTCCGGCACAGCATAGCCGACCGTGTCGGGCAGATTGATCGTAGTAGCGCCCGCTTTCACAACGCCGCGAATGACCTTTTCGAGGAAATCCATATCGGAGCGAGTGGCGTCCTCTGCCGAAAACTGGACGTCCGGACAGTATTTCCGCGCATACTTCGTCATAGCGACCGCAGTATCAAAGACCTGCTTCTTGGTCATCAAAAGTTTGTATTTCATATGCAGTTCGCTCGTCGCAAGGAAGATATGGAGTCTGGGCGAGGCCGCACCCCTGACGGCCTCCCAGGCCGTGTCAATGTCTTCCTTTGACGCACGCGCAAGGCTGCACACCGTGCAGTCTTTTACCGTATCCGCGATCGTCTGCACGGACTGAAAATCCCCGGGTGAGCTGATCGCGAAACCGGCCTCGATCACATCGACGCCCATACGCTCGAGCTGTTTTGCCATCTCGATCTTTTCTTTGAGATTCATGCTCATGCCGGGCGATTGTTCGCCGTCACGGAGCGTGGTATCGAAGATGGTCACTTTGTTTTTGTCTGCCATGCAAGTTCTCCTTTGCCTGAACTATTGCCTGAACTATGATTTTAACGCAAGTGACCCTCAAAGAAAAGGGGGCGGTCAAAGCCGCCCCCTGTCATCCCGGGCGCCGACCCGGGATCCACAATCCCCGCTACTGCTGCCCCTTCATCAGCCGCCGCCTCATCACAGCAGCCGCAATCAGCGCGGCCAGCGCGGCGGCCATCAGCACGATCCACAGCGTCAGATCCATATCGTCAGCCGTCTGCGGCGCCGCGATAGACGGGCCCGTCGCAGGAGTTTTCTCCGGCTGCCCCGGCTGCCCCGGCTCCTTAGGATCTTTCGGATCGGTCTCAGCCGTGCGCTTCACAACGATATCCGCGCGCCCGCTTTGCGTCGCGAGAGCATCCGTGAAGTAAACCTCGACATTGTGCTTTCCGTTTTCAAGTCTGTCAGAGAATGCAGCCGGCAGATT
>JAISJT010000021.1 GCA_031261395.1 Eubacteriales Family XIII. Incertae Sedis bacterium | reverse complement strand
CATTCGGAATTTACAAAATTCGAAGGTCCGGACCCGCTGTACTGGTGCCATCAGGGCTACGCGATCATCAATTATGATATCCGGGGGATCGGCAATTCGGAAGGCGACTGCTATATGTGGAGCTCGCAGGAAGGCATAGATGGTTACGATTTGATCGAATGGCTCGCCGCGCAGGATTGGTGCAACGGAAAGGTCGGCATGGTCGGCAATTCCGCGTTTGCCATGGCGCAGTGGCGGATCGCGGCAGAGCAGCCTCCGCATCTGGCCTGCATCGCCCCGTGGGAGGGCACGGCGGAGATCTACCGCGAATTTCTCAACAAGGGCGGCATCACGGAATGCGGCTTCAACAAATTCCTCGTCGCGGATTTTGTCGGCGGCGGCTATATCGAGGACGTCTATCAAACGGTACAGGACTATCCGCTGAACAATGCGTATTGGGAGGACAAGGTCCCGAAATGGGAAAAGATCGAAGTACCGGCCTATGTCACGGGCGGCTGGAACCACTTCCATCTGCGCGGCGCGACCAGCGGATTCCGCAAGATCAGTTCCACGCAAAAGTGGTTTCGCGTACATCGGGATTTTGAGTGGCCGGATCAGTATTCGCGGCTCGGGATCGACGAGCTGACACGGTTTCTGGATCGTTATTTAAAGGATATCCACAATGGCTGGGAGTCGACGCCGCGCGTCCGCATCGACGTGATGGACGCCTACGATTTCGATTATCAGCTGCTGCGCCCCGAAGCGGATTGGCCCATTCCGCGTACCGAGTACAAGCGCTTGTATCTCGACGCGAAAAGCCGGTCGCTGAATTTCACACCACAAACCGCAGAGTCCAAGCTGCACTATGACGCCAATCTCGGCAAATCCACTTTCGACGTCACCTTCGAGGAAGAAACCGAGATCACGGGGCATATGCTGCTGCACCTGTGGGTCGAAGCGGAAGGCAATGACGATATGGATCTCTTTGTCGCCGTTCAAAAATTGGACGAGAAAGGGAAGTGGCTGCCCGCCTATGTATTTGGCAAGCCGCATCCTGGGGCGCCGGGCCGCCTGCGCGTATCGCTGCGCGAGACCGATCCTGCACGGACCGAAGTGGAATGGCAGCCGTACTACCCGTACGACAATCCACAAAAACTCAGCCCCGGCGAGATCGTTCCGGTCGATATCGAGATCTGGCCGCAGAGCAAGATCTTCCATCCCGGCGAGCAGCTGCGCGTCGAGATCATGGGGCACTATGAACGCATCGATTGGTTTGAGCCGTTTGCCTGGGAGACCAACAATGCGGGGAATCATGTCCTCCACACGGGCGGCAAATATGACTCATATTTGCTTGTGCCGGTGATCCCGCCGAAATATACGGCAAGCGGAGGATATGTATACCGTTAATACCGCCTATTTTGAACGTCGCGCCTCGTTTTTGTTGTTGACAAGCCGTGCGGCGTTCGATATATTGTGCTTGTGTTTCCTGTGGCATGCCAGTTGGTGTGTCATACGATACGAAAGACAGGAGGGTAGCGACATTTCTAAATCCCGGCAGGAAGTTAATAGAAAGGTGAAGATTTAATGTCAGTGTTTGTTAAAACGCTGAAGACGATCGCGCGTGCGCTGATTTATGTCAGCTATGCAGCCATCGTGGTCATGGCGGTCATGACCGTGGTAGATGTGATCATGCGATTTGTCTTCTCAAAACCCAATTCAGGCGTAACGGAATGGAGTCAGATCCTCTTGATTGTTGCAATGACCGCGATGGCGCATTCCCTTGTGGAAGGCCGCTTCATCAGCGTAGGCACGCTGGTCGACGCCTTTCCGAAAAGAGCCAATTTCGCCGTGGAGATCATCATGGGCGCGCTCAGCCTGATCTTCTTCCTTGTCGTTGGCTGGCAGCTTATCAAAATGGTAGGGATGTCCATGTCGTTTCATGAAACTTATTTTGTGATCAAGACGCCAAGGTGGCCGATGTATGCGATCCTTGGCATCTCCTTCCTTTCCTCGGCGCTGGGGACGATCGTCTATGTGATCGAGCGCATTCAAAATTATTCGCCCCCGGGCGACAAGACCGTCTTTGATGAAAATCCCGATCTCGCCATTCTGGCGCTTTCGGGGGAACCCGTCGATGCCATTGATATGAATATGGAAGATGAAGGGGGGACGGTACAATGAGCCCTGTTATGATAGGCGCTATCGCCATCGTCGCTTTGATCATATTGATCGCGATGCGTATGTGGATTGGCGTGGCGATGGGTATTGTCGGCCTTGTCGGCCTCATCGCTCTGCGCGGCATGGATCAGGCGATGCTGATGGCGGCAGACGTCCCGTTTTCAAACGTCAACAGTTATACCCTGACCGTAATTCCGATGTTTGCCCTGATGGGCATGATCATTTCTGAATCGAGTATCGGCACCGATTTGTTCAAGGCGTGTAATGCGTGGCTTGGACCGATCCGCGGCGGTCTCGCTTCCGCCACGGTGGCTACATCCGGTCTTTTGGGCGCGATTTGCGGCTCCCATATGGTGGGGACGGTCATCATGTCCAAAATCGCTTTGCCCGAGATGAAACGCTACAACTACGAACCGGGTTTTGCCGCGGCAACCGTATGCGCGGGCGCCCCGCTTTCGATCATCATTCCGCCGAGTCTGCCGCTCATCATGTATGGCATCATCACCGAGCAGAGCATCGGAAAGTTGTTTATGTCCGGCATCGTTCCCGGCATCACGATGATCGTTGTGTTCATTCTCATCATCGTCTTCTATTGCACACGCAATCCCGATAAAGGGCCCAAAGGCGCCAGGCTGGCTTTGCCCGATCGTATCAAGGCTTCTCGGGGCATCATACCCGTCGTCATTCTGTTCATCGTTGTATTGGGCGGGATTTACACGGGCGTCTTTACGACCACGGAATCGGGCGCCATCGGCAGCTTCGGAGCCGTCATCATCGCCCTCCTCTACAAATCTTTGAACGGCAAGAAATTCCTGCTCGCCGTCAAAGAGACCGCGATGACCATCGGCATGATCTTCTCGCTGTTGCTTGGGACCTACATCTTTATCCGCTTCATCAGCTATTCCAAGATCCCCTTTGCGATTTCTGAAATCATTGTGAAGCTGGATGCGCCGATGCCCGTTTTGATGCTGGCGCTGGCGCTCATATATGTCGTTTTGGGGATGCTCATTCCTGAGATCCCGATGATGATCCTCACGGTTCCGATTCTTTATCCGGCGCTGATGGCGGTTGGTTTCGATCCCATTTGGCTGGGGATCTTCATTGTACTCATGATGGCGCTCGGTGCAGTCACCCCGCCGATCGGCATGGTGGTATTCATCGTATCCGGACTTTCGGGTGTATCAGTACCGAAACTGTTCAAGGGCGTCGTTCCCTTTATCATCGGGGATGTCGTCGTGATCATTCTAATGTGTATCTTCCCGCAGATGGCAACATGGCTTCCGTCCAAGATGTCCGGCGCGTAAAGGCAGCGGGGAAAACAAAAAAGGTTTCTGATAAATCGCTTTGATTTATTTGGAGATAGTTAAAATAGGAGGAAAGAATATGAAAAAAAGATTAGCATTGGTATTGGCGGTGATTTTGACGCTCACCATGGCGCTTGCAGCTTGCGGCAACAGCGGTGGCGGCGGCAGCGCATCAGCGCCGGCAGAAGCGCCCCCGGCGGGCGACAGCGCTCCGTCGGCGCCTGCCACATCTGACGAAGTCTATGAATTCATCGTCAACGTGACATTGGCTGAAACGGTTTCCCCGCACTGGGCTCAGTTGTTCAATGACCTGGAAACAAACAGTGACGGTCGTCTCAACGTGACCGTTTACTGGGCGAATTCTCTGATGTCCATCCCGGAAATCCCCAAAGGATTGTCCACCGGCGCGGCGACGTTCTCAAACGTGCCGACAAACAACTATCCGGACATCATGCCGCTGAATGCGCGCATCCTGGAACTGCCGTTCATGGGTCTTCAGGATCCCGTTGAAAGCTCCGAGATCTATATGCAGCTGATCGATGAGTTCCCGGCGATCCAGCAGGAATTCGCAGATTACAATATGCTCCCGCTGGCGGTCACGACGCTCGGTATGTACGGACTGCACTTCACGGACAAAAAAGAAGTCCATCTGCCGGCGGACCTCAACGGTCGTCAGGTCGTCCCCTACAAGCTTGAGTGGCTTCCGATGCTCGAAGCAAACAACGCTGCGGGTTCCTACATCCCTCCGGGACAGATCTACGAAGCGCTTGAAAAAGGCGTTGTCAACGGATACGTCAACAACTGGGCGTTCCAGGGATGGTTCGGTTTGTCCGAGCTGATGAAACAGCATGTCGAAATTGGCGATTACGGCGCCTTCCAGGAATTCAACGTCATCTGCGTGAATCTGGATTTCTACAATTCCTTGCCGCAGGATCTGCAGCAGTTGCTGGTAGATACCTTCCGCACGAACGGTGGCTATGCGGATATGTGGGCGGATACACAGGCTTTGGTCGACAGCGAAAAAGCCAAGGCGAAGGAAAGTGATGACCTGTTCATCACACTGACGCCGGCAGAAGTCGATGCATGGAAAGCTGCCTGCGAAGGCAATCATGAACTCGCGCTGGACGAAATCAATATACAGCGCGGTGATACCGTTGCGAATGATATCTACAACAGGGCGATAGAGATCATCAATGAAAAATACGGCGCATAATATTTGAGCCGGGATTTATTCACAATCGTCGAATAAAGGGGAGTCCGACTGTTCAGTCGGGCTTCCTTCCATCATCAAAGGAGTCATCAATGGACAACAATATGTTTTTTACAAAGAAGCATGAGTATTGGGACGAAGTCATCTATGCAAAGACGGCGGAGACGGGCATCGATACCGGCGACTACAAGCCGGTCTTGAGCTGGCCGCCGCTGCAGACGGAGACGAAGGTCATCCCTAAGGGCTATAGCGTCGGCGGCGGCTACCGCGATGTGGCGGTGGATATGGTCTATATGCGCGATCAGCCGGTCACGCTGCGCGATGGCGTGACGATCTACGTGGATATTTTCCGCCCGACGGACGAGTCGAAAACCTATCCGGTCATTCTGGCATGGACGCCCTACGGCAAGATCGATCCGCCGAACAATTATGACCTCTACGCGAACCGGGCGGACATGGACAAGGATCAGAGCTGCGGCCTCGCGACATTCGAGGGGCCGGAGCCGGACTACTGGGTGTATAACGAGTATATCGTCGCGGTCGCGGATTCACGCGGCAGTACCAATTCCGAGGGAGCCATGCCCTTTCTCGGTCATGAGGAAGCGCTCGATGCGTACGACTGCATCGAATGGCTCGGTGTGCAGCCCTATAGCAGCGGGAAAGTGACGCTGATCGGCAATTCATGGCTTGGCGTCATGCAGTATTTCACGGCGGATCTGAAACCGCCGCATCTTGCGGCCATCGCGCCGTGGGAAGGCTACAGCGATATCTACCGCGATGTGGTTTGTCGCGGCGGGATCCCGGGCGCCGAATTCCTCGACGCGATCAACCAGACGCTGCGTCTGCCCGAAGGTATTGAGAGTCTGCATTATATGCTGGAGAAATATCCTTTTATCAATGAATATTGGGCAAAGGACAAGAGGGCGGTGTTCACCGGGATCGAGATTCCGGCGTATTTCGTGGCGAGCTGGTCGAGCTGCGTCCATCCTTACGGTACGCTGCGCGCCTGGAACAAGATCGCCTCGAAAGACAAATGGCTGCGCATCCACAACAGGCAGGAATGGATCGACCAGGCGACGCCGAAATACCGCGACGATTTGCGCGATTTCTTTGATTACTTTCTCAAGGGCAAAGGCAACGGCTGGCCGGAGCGTACGGCGAAGGCGCGTGTTTCTCTGCTCGACGCCTTTGGTCCCGATGTGGTCGACCGCGAGGAAGCCGACTTTCCGATTCCGGGTACTGATTACCGCAAGCTGTATCTGAACGGCGCGGATGACACGCTCAGCTACGCGAAGCCGGAGGCCGAAGTCAAGGCAAGCTATGAAGTGGGCGCAAATAAGGACGGGCAGATTCAGTTTCGCATTCGCTTTGACGAGGACACGAATCTCTGCGGCTATTTCAAGGCGCATTTGTTTGTGAGCACGGACAGCGGCAATGATATGGACCTCTTTGCTTATGTAACAAAAGAAGATTCGCTCGGCGTGGCAAACTATCCACTGATGCTCGGCGTGGACTATATGGGCGCCGAGGCCAGACTGCGCGTGTCGCACCGCAAGATCATCAATGCCGAGCTGCATGACTGGCAGCATGAGCACAAGACAGAAGAGCTAATCGAACCTGAGCAGATCGTGGAGATCGAGACCATCTTCTGGCCGACGGGCGTAGTGTACCGCAAAGGCGAGATCCTTGTACTGACCATCTCCGCCCGGGAACTGCAAATGTTCGAGTTTCCGACGCCGAGATTGCCCACCCGAAATGAGGGGACGCATACGATCTATACGGGCGGAAAGTACGATAGCTATATCACGATCCCAGTTGTATAGGCGCGGCAGGGTTTGGCTTCCGGTATGAAAATCGTGATCGCTCCCGATTCGTTCAAGGGGAGTATGACCGCCAAAGAAGCAAGTGACGCCATCGCTGCGGGGATCCTTTCGGAGCTGCCGCAGGCGCAGATCGTATCGGTGCCGATGGCGGACGGCGGGGAAGGTACCGTGCAAAGCATCGTGGATGCGGAGGACGGGACGTTTTTTCGCAGCACGGTCCGGGGGCCTCTTGGTGCGGAAACCGAGGCGGTCTACGGGGTCGTGCATAAAGATACGGCCATCATCGAAATGGCGGAGGCGTCCGGCCTGTACCTTCTTGCGGCTCCGGAGAGAAATCCGCTTAGGACGACGACTTTCGGAACGGGACAGCTGATCATAGACGCGCTAAATCGCGGCTGCCGCAAGTTCCTGCTCGGCATCGGCGGCAGCGCGACAAACGACGGCGGCGCCGGCCTGGCGCAGGCGCTCGGTTTCCGGCTGTTGGATGAAGCGGGAGAAGAGATCCCGCCGGGCGGCGGCGGTCTAACAAAGCTGCACCGCATCGACGCGGCGGGTGCGGATCCACGTCTGCGGGATGCCGCCTTCACGGTTGCCTGCGATGTGCAAAATCTGCTTTGCGGACCCTGCGGCGCGAGCGCGGTATTCGGCCCGCAGAAGGGCGCGACGTCCGAAATGGTGAAAGTCTTAGACGAAAACCTCGGGCATTTTGCACAGATCATCCGGCGCGATCTGGGCAAGGATGTCGCGGAGATCCCGGGGGCCGGCGCGTCCGGCGGTCTGGGCGCGGGGTGCCTGGCTTTTCTGGACGCCGAACTGAAAAGCGGCGTGGAGATCGTGATCGGAGCGACGGGACTGCAGGAAAAAATGAGAGGCGCTGCTCTCGTGTTTACGGGCGAGGGACAGTGCGATGCGCAAACGGCGGACGGCAAGACGGCGATGGGCGTGGCGGCGCTGGCGAAGTCATTGAATATCCCCGTGATCCTGATCGCCGGCTCCATCGGGGAGGGCGCGGAAGCGCTGTATCCGTTAGGCGTATCCGGGATCTTTTCGATCGCGCAGGGACCGGTGACTTTGGAAGAAGCCATGCGCGGCGGCGCACAATTATTGGAAAAAACTACGGCGCGCATCGTGCATCTGCTGCGGGAGACAGACATCATACAATAATTTTTGTTGCCGCAGGCATACTGCGGAATGGAGGGGAGAATGCGACACGCAACGATTATGACAGCTGAGGAAGCCGTCAATTTGGTAAAGGACGGCGACACGGTCGCTTCCAGCGGCTTTGTCAGCAGCGCGATCCCCGAGGGGCTGATCAAGGCGCTCGAAGCGCGTTTTCTCAAAACCGGGACGCCGCGCGGACTCACGTATTTTTACGCAGGCTCGCAAGGGCTGCGCGACGGGCGCGGCGGCGACCATATGGCGCACAAAGGGCTGACGAAGCGCGTCATCGCGGGGCATTACAATACGGCGCCAGCGCTCGGCAAATGCATTTTGGACGGGGAAATCGAAGGGTACAATTTTCCGCAGGGTACGCTTTCACAGCTTTGTCGGGATATTGCCGCACACAAGCCCGGTACGATCACGCACGTGGGACTCGGCACCTATGTCGACCCGCGGCACGGCGGCGGCAAGCTCAACGACATCACGACCGAGGATCTTGTCGAAGTCGTAAACATCCTTGGAGAAGAGAAACTGATTTACAAATCCTTTCCCATCAACGTAGCGTTCCTCAGAGGCTCTTATGCCGACGAGACCGGCAATGTGACCATGCACCGCGAGATCGCGGAGGGCGAGGTAACGGCGCTGGCTCAGGCGGCAAAAAACAGCGGCGGTATCGTGATCGTCCAGGTCGAAAAGATCGTTCCGGCAGGAACGCTCGACTCGCGTCTCGTGAAGATCCCGCGCATCTACGTGGACTACTTAGTCGTGGCGGATCCGGCCGACCACGAACAGACCTTTGGTCAGGACTATGATCCGGCTCTGACGGGCGAGACGCGCATCCCGCTCGGGGAAATCGCCCCGGTCCCTCTGACGGCGAAAAAAATCATCGGCCGCCGCGCCGCGCTGGAATTGACGGACGATGCGGTCGTCAACCTCGGCATCGGCATCCCCGAATATGTCGCGGCCGTCGCGAACGAAGAGGGCATAGGGGACCGTCTGACGCTGACGGTGGAAGCCGGACCGATCGGCGGCGTGCCGGCGGGCGGAGACCGCTTTGGTGCGGCATTCAATGCGGAATGCATCCTGGCTCATCACGAGCAGTTTGATTTCTATGACGGCGGCGGCGCGGATCTTGCCTTCCTCGGCCTTGCGCAGACGGATGAAAAGGGCAATATCAACGTGAGCAAGTTTGGCCCCCGGCTGCCGGGCTGCGGCGGTTTTATCAACATCTCGCAGAATGCAAAATGCATGTGTTTCTGCGGAACGTTCACGGCGGTCGGACTGAAAGAGGAGATCGCCGACGGAAAGCTGATGATCGTGCAGGAGGGGCGCGAGCACAAGTTCCTCAAGGCCGTCGAGCAAATCACTTTCAGCGGCGACTATGCGGCGAAAACAGGGCAGAAGGTCTTGTATATCACGGAGCGGGCGGTCTTTGAGCTGCGCGCAGACGGGCTGTGGCTGACGGAGATCGCCCCCGGCGCCGATTTACAGACGCAGGTCCTCGATCAAATGGACTTTGTGCCGCACATCGACGGAGAACCGAAACTCATGGACGCGCGAATCTTTCGCGATGCGCCTATGGAACTCTCAGTAGAAAAAAAAGGAGGAAGGCATGAATTTTAACTTAACGGAGGAACAGTTGGCAATGCAGGCGGCATACAGGGCGTTTGCGGAGAAAGAAGTCGCCCCGCTGGCGGAAGCGATGGACGAAACGGAGAAATTCGATTTGGGACTGCTGAAAAAGCTGCATGATGCGGGCCTGATGCGCATTCCCTATGCGGCGGAATACGGCGGAGAGGGCGGAGATTATATTTATTATGCACTCTGCGTGGAGGAACTCTCGAAGGTCGATGCCTCGACGGGGATCACCGTGTCTGTGCATACCTCGCTTGCCTGCTCCTGTTTGGACAGCTTCGGCTCGCCAGGGACCAAGGAAAAGTATCTGCGTCCTCTGCTCGCGGGCGGCAAGACGGGCTGCTACGGGCTGACGGAACCGGGCGCGGGCTCGGACGCGGCGGGGCAGCAGACGGTGGCCGTGCTTGACGGCGATTCTTATGTCATCAACGGCAGCAAGATCTTTACGACGAATGCGCAGTTTGCCGATGTCTTCATCCTGTTTGCGATGACGGACAAGTCGCTCGGGACCAAGGGCATCTCCGCTTTTGTCATCGACGGGGACACGCCGGGGATCAAGGTCGGCGAGAACATCCGGCGCATGGGCATCCGCGGCGCTTCCAACTGCGAAGTGTATTATGAAAATGTGCGCGTGCCGGCGGCGAACCTGCTCGGTAAGGAAGGCGAGGGCTTCAAGATCGCGATGAAGGCGCTGGACGCGGGTCGCATCGGCGTCGCGGCGCAAGCGCTCGGCATCGCACAGGGCGCGCTCGATCTGGCGGTCGCCTATGTGAAAGAGCGCCAGCAGTTTGGGAAACCCATCGCGGCTTTCCAGAATACGCAGTTCAAGATCGCGGATCTGCAGACCCAGATCGACGCGGCGCGCCTGCTCGTCTACCGCGCGGCGGCGGCCAAGAGCGCCGGCGCTCCCTACGGCTCCTATGCGGCCATGGCCAAACTGACGGCCTCGCGCACGGCCAACGACGTGGCGCGGGAAGCCGTGCAAATGCTCGGCGGCTACGGCTATTGCCGCGAGTACGGCGCAGAACGCAAGCTGCGCGACGCCAAGATCACCGAGATCTACGAAGGCACCTCCGAGGTCATGAAGATGGTCATCGCGGGCTCCCTGCGGCTGGGATAGATCTCCGCGCCATCGTCCCCGCCCTGATCGAAATTCTGGTAAAATAGGCTCCATGGAGCTCACGACCTTACTTATTGTATTGCTGATCGCGATTGTGATCTCGAACCTTTTGGACAGCGCCTTCCCGAAGCTGCCCCTGCCCATCATTCAAATCGGGCTCGGCGTTCTGATCGCGCTGGTGGCGCACGGAGATACGATCACGCTCAATCCCGAGATCTTCATGGGTCTGCTCATCGCGCCTATTTTGTTTCGCGAGGCCGAAGAAGCGGACATTTATGGACTTTGGAAAGTGCGCAGATCCGTCTTGTTTCTTGTGTTCGGCCTTGTCTTTCTGACTGTTTTCGTAATCGGATTCTCTGTACATGCCTTCGTACCCGTGATACCCCTCGCCGCTTGTTTCTGTCTGGGCGCTATTCTCGGACCGACGGACGCGATCGCGGTTGCTTCGGTGGCGAACCGCGTCGAAATCAAAGACAGCGTGATGAATGTGCTGCGGGGGGAATTCCTTATCAATGACGCGACGGGCGTGATCTCCTTCAGTTTCGCGGCGTTGGCGCTCGTGACGGGATCTTTCTCGCTGGTCGACGCCAGCCTGAAATTCCTGCTGACCTGCGCCGGGGGTCTGGCCGTCGGTCTCGTGATCGGCTCGGTCAAGATTCTGGGGATGCGTGCGCTGAAGAAAAACAAAATCCATAGCACGGCGGCCTTTATGCTCATTGAGATCCTCACGCCCTTCCTGTGCTTTTTTGCGGCGGAGGCGATCGGCTGGTCGGGCATCATTGCGGCAGTCGCGGCGGGCAGCCGGCAGGCTTTCCAAATCAATCGCCTCGAACTCTACGAGGCGGAGTTCGCCTCGTTCAAAAAATCCATGTGGGAGATGGTAAATGTCGTTTTCAACTCCATCATCTTCATTTTGCTTGGCTTGCAGCTGCCGAAAATCGTGGAAAGCGTTATGGATTCGGCAGACTATACGATCGGTTTTGCCCTGCAGATCGGTTTGTTTGCGACGGGCGTGCTTTTTGCGGTGCGTTTCTTCGGCACTTTTTTTGCGGCGCGCGAATCCGGCGGGGAGAAGACTTCTGAACGTATCCGAAACTGGTTTATCCTCACGCTTTCCGGCGTGAAAGGCACGGTCAGTCTGGCGACGGCCTTTTCGCTGCCGCTCTTTATCGGCACGACACTCTTTGAGCAGCGCGATCTGCTGCTGCTGATCACGGCCTGCGCAATCATCTATTCGCTGGTGATCTCGATTGTCTTGCTTCCGATCATCGCCACCAAGCGCACGATAACACGGAAAAACGAAGCACATATCGCCGTACTCATAGAACTGATCGGCGAAGTGGAGCGGATGGGGGGCGAATGCGTCAGCACCGTGAGTCTTTATTACAAGAAAATGATCCGGGCCATGCAGATGGAGGATTACGGCGACAAGGAACGCAAACTTTATCAGGCGATCAAGGACGATTTCACAGTGTATGAGCTGGATGAATTGGTGCGGTGCATGGAAGAGGGCACGCTAACGCTTGATGAATTTGTCACGTACCGGCATATCCTTTCCGCCATCGTCGGCATGGTGAAGGGGTCCGCCGTCAAGAAATTTCGCAACCGGATGCTGTTTATTTTGAAGGGGCTGGAAAGGCCAAGGCCGTTTTCCAAGCGCAATACGCAGGGGCTCGGGCAGCGTCGGCTGCAGGAGATTTTCTGGGCAAATACGGGGGCGGTGATCGAGAAGGTCACGGAGAAATACGGGGAAGAGGCAGAGCCGATTATTTCCATCGTCATCGAGGAGCGCATCGACCTCGCCGGCTCCGTCATGGACCGGACCTTTGGGGAGGGGCTCAAACAGAAGCTGCATGAGGAATTTGACCGCGAACTGCTGCGGAGTTTTGATATTGAGAGAGGTATTCTGGACCGGCATATCCGGGAGGGGCTGATCCAAACGGAGGTGGCCGACAAGATTCGGACAGACATCGACAAACTCGAGATTTATACCATAGAGGACGTGAACAACGAGCTGGCCACGCGTCTCGTCCTGAACCGCGACAAGCGCTCGCGCAAGCGCATCAGCGATAAGGTGAAAAAACAGCCGGAATGAGGCAGAAAAAACGTTCGTGACGTATAGCGAAGCAAATCGGTAAGAAAAACGGTTTTTTTTGACCAATTTCCGCCGCTATACGTCACTATCTATTTTTGCACATTATGTAAGGAAAATAGTAAAAGGATGTTATACTAAAAATGCAAAATACAAATTATTTTTTTTCAAAAGGGTATTTACATTTATGGGAGAAGAGAGTATTCTTAACTTAAAAGTGGAGATATTGTATCCACATTAAAAAGGAAGGAGGCTGTGTAATGTCATTCAAAACAACGGAGGTGCATGAGGCGCTCAGGTCACAGGTACGCAAGTTTGCGGAAACCGAGGTCAAGCCTATCGCGTTCATGCTCGATCAGCAAAACGAGTTTCCGGCGGAGGCCGTGAAGCAGCTCGGAGAAATGGGGCTTTTGGGTATCCCGTTCCCTAAGGAGTTCGGCGGTGCAGGGCTTGATCAGATGAGCTACGCGATCGCGGTGGAGGAATTGTCACGGGTCGACGGCGGGACGGGCGTGATCTTATCGGCACATACCTCCCTGGGGTCATGGCCGATTTTTGCGTATGGCACCGAGGAGCAGAAGAAAAAATATCTGACGCCGCTGGCGAGCGGGAAAAAGCTCGGCGCCTTCGGACTGACCGAGCCGAATGCGGGTTCCGACGCCGCCGGTACGGAAACGACCGCTGTGTTTGATGGCAAGGACTATATCCTGAACGGGGAGAAAATCTTTATCACGAACGCGGACAAGGCCGACATCTACGTGGTTTTCGCCATGACGACGCCGGGCATCGGCACGAAGGGCATCAGCGCGTTTATCGTCGAAAAGGGGACGAAGGGATTTACCTTTGGCGATCATTACGACAAATTGGGCATTCGTTCTTCTTCGACGGCCCAGCTGCTTTTTGCGGATGTGAAAGTACCTAAGGAAAACCTGCTCGGCAAAGAGGGCGAGGGTTTCCGCATCGCGATGGCGACGCTCGACGGAGGGCGCATCGGGATTGCGGCGCAGGCGCTTGGCATTGCGCAGGGCGCGTACGAAGCTGCTCTTGATTATTCGAGAGAGCGCGAGCAATTCGGCAATCCGATCGCGGCGCATCAGGGCATCTCGTTCAAGATCGCGGATATGGCGACGAAGATCCGCGCAGCGCGGCTGCTCATCTACAGTGC
>JAISJT010000046.1 GCA_031261395.1 Eubacteriales Family XIII. Incertae Sedis bacterium | reverse complement strand
AGCCCCGGCTTTCAGCCGTTCCGCCTCCGGAATCACATCAGCCCAAGCCACCAGCTCCGCCTCATCATTAACCCGAATCGCCGTACGGTGCACCCCCCCAATAAAGGCCCCCGGCCCCCCGCCAATCATCGCATACCTAAGTTTCCCGCTCATCTCAAATCCTCCTTAACAACATCTTCCCAAACTACTGACGAAATATAACTAAAAATCCGTTACTGTTCACACCCCGTCATTCCCGGGCGATTGCGAAGCAATCGGTGAGCCGTAGGTGAACGTAACCCTGGGAATCTACGGATATAATCACCGTGGATTCGCCGATCAAGTCGGCGAATGACAGTGGTGCGAACTATTACAAAAATCCTCTCACACCCTACTCTTGCTGCGTCTTCCCATCATTCACCCAGCAGATTCACTGATGTTTGGAGGGATGCCTTTGCGTTCCCGCTAACGCTAAAATAGAATTCTCCGTTCCGGGAACGCAACCAGCATCCCGGAAAACATCAGTGAATCTGCGGCGCCAATGCTACCCGAGCAGCCCCTACTCATTCCCCATGGCCGCATCAAACGCAATATCCGAAGGCGCAAAGTCAACCTTCTTCACAAACGCCGCCGCCTCCGTTCCACCGTAAACGCGCTCCATCCCGCTATCTTCCCACTCAACCGAAAGCGGACCATTATAACCGCCCGCATTCAATTCGCGGATAATGTCCTCAAAATTGACGCCGCCGTGTCCCAAAGACCGGAAATTCCACCCGCGCTTCGTATCGCCGAATTCAATATGCGACCCAAGGATCCCGGCCTTGCCGTCAAGCGTCACCGCCGCATCCTTCATATGCACATGATAGACCCGGTCGATAAAGTCGCGCAGGAAGATCGTAGGATTCACCCCCTGCCACAGCAGATGGCTCGGGTCATAGTTGAGTCCCAGAGTCTTGCGGTAATTAAATTCCTTCAAAAGCCGCTGCCAGGTATAGTAGTCGAAGGCGATCTCCGTAGGATGGACTTCAAGCCCAAACAGCACGCCTTCTTTGTCAAACTCATCAAAGATCGGAGACCAAAGCTCCACAATGCGCTTGTACCCCGCATCGATGATCTCTTCCGAAGTCTGCGGGAAAGAATACCAATACGCCCAAATCGGCGAACCGAGGAAGCCGGACACGACAGAGACGCCGAGATTCTTCGCCGCCTTTGGAATCGCCTTCATCGTTTCGATCGCCCAGGCGCGGATCTCCTCGGGCTTGCCTGCAAGCGCGTTCGGCGCGAAGCCGTCGAGACGCGGATCCCAGTTGTCGCCGACACACTGCCCGACGACGTGCGCCGCCACGCACCAGGTCTTCAGCCCGTATTTGTCCAATGTCGCCAAAATGCTGTCCGCATAGGCCTGGTCAGCCGCCGCTTTCTTTGCGTCAAAGTGCGAGCCCTCCATGAGTTCGAGGCCGTCGTAGCCCATCTCCTTTGCGAGTTTGCACAGTGAATCGAGGTCGAGGTCGCCCCACTGCGCCGTCATCAATGTTACCGGTCTTGCCATAGTTTTCACCTCCATGATTTTCAATTATTCTGTCATTGCGGGCTTGACCCGCAATCTATGAACCATTCTGGATTGCGGCTCGGCGGCCGCAATGACATTATGCGTTCCGCACTTATGCTATTATGCGTTCCACAGACTGTAGATATAGTCTGCCGAAGCGCGCAGCAGTTCGGGCGTGCCCGCCACTTCCAGCGTTGAATAATGGATCTTGTCCGAGTCCTTCAGGACATCGATCACGCCGGCGATGTCGATCGAACCCGTGCCAACCTCAATCGTCGAAAAGCCGCAGCCAAAGACCGTGCCGCGTTTCGGGATCCACTCCTCGCCGAGATCCTTCCAGTGAATATGAAATATTTTGTCCTTGTATGTTTTTGCAAGCTCGACCGGATCCGTGCCGCCAAGCCACGAATTGCCCGTATCCATATTGACGCCGAGGGACTTAGGATTGCCGAGCAGCGCCATGACGTCGCCGATACCCGTGATCGAATCCGTCAGCGGACCGTGCGGCTCAAAGATGACGTTGACGCCATAATCCTCGGCCATTCGGCAGGGCTGATAGAGTTTTTCGGCACAGGTGAAGACGCACTGATCGTAGGACAAATTCCGCGACCAGTCGCTGCGGGCGCGGGACTCCGTCGTCACGACGTCGCGCACGCCGATCGCGGCGGCGAAACGGATAGCCTGCATGATTTCTTTCGTTTGGAACTCCGCCGGGTGCGAAGCTTCGAGCAGCGCCGCGTGTGCGCTGATCGTCATGATCTCCATATCGTATTTTTCGAACATCCGCTTGACGTCGAAGGGATTGCTGTCCAAGCTAATCGATGCGGACAGTTCCGCAGAAGCAAACATGCTGCCGCCGGAATGTGTATCCGTAACGTCTGCACAGGTAAATCCCGCTTCATGGGCTAATTTCAGATTGTGTTCGGCGCTGGTATAGGGCTCAAGCGCCAGAAAGACTCCGACTTTCATGTTGTACCTCCGATACCTTGTAATAATATTGTTTCATAAAAACCGCAGGGAGACTGCGGCAAACGCAGTCTCCCTCGCATTACAGAACTTTAATACAGACCTGTCGCCGTTTGTTTATGGTCGGGAACGCCGATTGAATCAACCGTCAGCGTCCCCTTGATTGGACCGGATCCTATTTGTAATTGGGGATCGGCAGGAACTTCGGATCGTTGATGTCGATCACGATGTCTCCGCTGTTGACGCCCGCCACAAATGCGGCGACATCGGTCTCGGGAACGAGGCTGGGCTCAAGTTCCGCGATGGTGGCTTTCGTGTAACCGGTCAGATACGGATGAACGTGATTCTTGGCAACCGATCCGGTCGCAAAGTACTCTTTGATCATCTGATAGAGCAGCGCGCCCTCGAGGCAGGAGCTCTGGTTGACGTCCATCGAGAGGACCCCGTCCTTCGTCCACTGCCAGCTGACTTCACGGCCATTCATCGATCCGAGCCAGTAGTCGTCCGTGGACAGACCGCCGTCGGTCATAGCGTTGATCGCGCCTTCCGTCATCGGATTGTTCTGGACATAAGCGCCGTCCCATCCGTCCGCGCCGAGCGAGGTGATCGCGTCGGTCATGGCCTTCTGCGCCGGGTCTGCCATCCAGTTGCCGGATGCCCAGAATACTACAGCGATGTCATAGTCGCCCTTGATATCGCTCATGCTTGGTTTCAAAGTAGCGACTTCTTCCGCTGTCCACGGGGAACCGTCCGCTTTTTCGCCAAAGCTCTTGCCGGCTTCTTCATAAGCAAGCAGGAAGCCAAGGCTCTGGTCGGAAGCGGAGCCCTGTCCGAGCACGCCCTCGATATTGATGACATGCTTCACGCCGTTGGCAAGCGCATCCTGTCCGGCCAGACGGCCGCCCTGTACGAAGTCATAGTTGGTGGAACCGGTAGAATCCAGCGCATTGGGAGCGCTGGCGAAATTGTGCGCAGCGCCGAAATACGGGATGCCTGCATCCTTTGCCTTGGCAATGCACTCACTGGTCGTATCAACGCTGTTCTGGATCACGATGATCGCATCGTAACCCGCCGTGATAAAGTCCTCAACGGCCTTCAGCTGCTCATCCGCCGTGCTCTGGCCGACTTTGTAGTCGACCGTCCAGTCGGTTTCGGGATCCTGTGCCGCCAGCGCCTGGAGGGCGTCGTTCATATCGGCATAGTAGCTGTCCGCCGCATCGGCATAGAAGCCGATCGTCTTGGTCTGGACATCACCGGCTGGCTCTTCTGCCGGTTCTTCCGCGGGGGCAGAGCTTCCCGTGTCTGCCGGTGGCGCTGCCGGCTCAGCGGGTGCATCTTTGCCTCCGCAACCGACGGCAAAGACGAGGACCATCGCTAATGCGAGGATCATGACTAATGCCTTGCTTCCTTTAAACTTTTTCATTGTTTCTTCCTCCTTGTTACCTGTGATAACTTTTCTTCTTACTTCTTGATTTCTGGTGATAACGGTCTGTATTCGATTGGTGATAACGGTCTGTATGCTGATATGAATAAGGTACCTTCGGTTAGTCCGCTTTCACAGCGTTGTCAATCGCTGCGTCCACGAAAGCCGAAGCATCCTGTTTCATACGAAGTTGGCGTTTGGCCTGCATGTTGGCGACGATAGCGCCAGCCGAGACCGCGCCTATGATGATGAGTCCTTTCGCTACGTACTGCCACTCTGCATTCAGGCGAAGGATATTCATGCCGTTTTCGATCGCGCCCATAAGGATGGCGCCGATAAAGACACCCCAGATCGAGCCCTTGCCGCCCGAAAGAGCAACGCCGCCGACAACGGCTGCGGCTATGACGTCGATCTCCTTGTTTTGACCGACGGTGATGATGGCTGTATTGACGCGCGCCAACAAGCAGAGGGCGGCGATGCCAACAAGGAATCCGTTAATTATGTAGGTTGAAAATATTACATTTTTGACGTCGATGCCGGCAAGATATGCGGCATTGCGGTTTGCACCGACCGCATAGACACGGCGGCCGTATTTGCTAAATCGCATGACTATCCACATGATGACGGTGATGGCGATAAAGATAAATATATACGGCGGAACATTGACCGTCAATCCGGCGGGGTCTTTGACGCCCGCGATGACAGAGGTCTTCAGCGGATCCATCGCGCCGCCCATGCTGATCTCCTGCGAATGCACGACCAGCAAGGCAATTCCTCTGAAGCAAATCATACCTCCGAGCGTGATGATGAAGGGCTCTACGTTGAGCCGGGAAACGATGAATCCCATGCCGGCCTCAAAGAGGATGGCAAACACGACCGCGCTGATGAGGGCCGCCTCAAACGAAAACCCGAAATCGCGGAAGCTCTTCGCCGCATACAGAACGACAAAGCTCGTCAGCATGCCGACCGAAAGATCGATGCCGCCCGCGATCATGATGAGGGCCATACCCATCGCCATTATCCCGGTTGCCGAAACCTGCGAAAGCACATTTGCCAGATTTGCCGGAGCGATCATCGTCGGGAACTTGCCGGGCGTCAGGGAAAACACCTGCACCAAAGTGATGATCAACACGAAGGCGAGCCAAATGACCAGCACATTCATGTTGGCATTCCATTTGAACCCGAATTTTTTTTGTCCGAGCTGTTCGCCTGCACCACTCATATCTTCTTCCCTCCTATTGAATACTCAAGTACGTTTTCTTCCGTGACCTCGTCCCCGGCGACCTCGCCGACGATACGGCCGTCTTTCATGACCATGATACGGTCGCTCATCGAAATGACCTCCGGCATATCCGACGACACCATGATGACCGCTTTGTTGTCACGCAGCAGATCCGTCATCAGCTGGTATATTTCCTGCTTGGCGCCGACGTCGATCCCTCTTGTAGGTTCATCGAAAATGAAAATCTCACCCACGGTATTGAACCATTTGGCAAGTACGACTTTTTGCTGATTGCCGCCGGACAAATTGCCGACGAGCACGTCCGCATTTTCGGCCTTCGTGCCGAGCTTCTCCAAATATTCCTGGCCGATTTGTTCTTCCTTCTCTGGCATGTAGAAAGCGCCGGAACTGATGAGAAGGTTTGCAATAATAGTATTGCGCGCGATCGTGTGGATGAGAAACAGGCCGGTATGCTGCCTGTCCTCCGTAATATAACACATTTTGTGCCGAATCGCCCGACGAGGGTTTCTGACATCGACTTCTTCACCGAAGATCTTTACCGATCCGGACAGTTTCGGGGCTCCGCCAAAGAGGAGGGTCATGAGCTCCGAACGGCCGGATCCGACCATGCCCGCAAAACCAAGCACCTCGCCTCGCCGCACATAAAACGTACAGTCATTCACGCCGTTGCCGGTCAGGCCGGTCGCCTCCAGCGCCATATCTCCGGGCGAAAAATGCTCACGGTTGTAAAACGCCGATGCATCGCGTCCGACCATCTGACGGATCAGTTCCGGGCCCGTGAGTTCCGTAGCGTCACAGGTATTGATATGCTTCCCGTCGCGAAGGATCGTGATGCGGTCGGCAATGCGCTCCACTTCGTCAAGGTGATGCGAGATATAGATGATGCCGATGCCGCGATCCTTGATCTTCGCGACGATCCCCAGCAGATTGTCGATCTCAGTGATCGAAAACGAGGCCGTAGGTTCATCGAGGATGATGACCTTGCGGTCAAAGACAAGCGCTTTCGCAAACTCGATGATCTTTTGCTCGCCCGAAGAAAGGGTCTCTGCCAGTTCGTCGGGATCGATGTCCGAATCGAGGTAGTCCAGCACCTCCTGCGTACGTCTCCGCATCTCGGCATACTGCATGAACCCCTTCTTCGTGATTTCCATCCCGACGAAGATATTTTCCGTAACAGAGAGAGGTCCGAAAATCGTATGCTCCTGATAGATCGTCTGGATGCCGAGGTCCATAGCCGACTGCGGCGTCAGCGTGACCGCCTTGCCTTCAAACAGCATCTCGCCGCCCGCATCGGGCTGGTAAGCGCCAGAGATGATTTTGATCAGCGTAGACTTGCCGGCGCCGTTTTCTCCGCACACGCAGTGTATCTCTCCGGAATTCAGCGTAAAGCTAATGTCGTCGAGTGCGCGAACACCCGGAAAGGTCTTTGATATGTGTGTCAGTTTTAATAATTCCGTAGCCATTGGCCCCACCTTTTCATCAAAGCGACAATACCGTAATTTTCTCTATGATTCAAGTGTTTTTCCATTTTTTAACAAGTACTCTTCCGCCTCTTTGCACCACAGTCCGCCTGACTTTTTCACAAGGTCTGACAAGCCCGCGAAGAGAGTATCCGACTTGCCCAATTTCTCGAAATCGGCGATCGCCGTCAGCGGCATAGAGATGTGATTGTAGATCAGTTTTTTGCCGCCATAGGTCTTCGGCATGCCGAGCGTCGCCTCGGCCGCGCTGTCGAGTCCGCCTACGTGCGTCACCAAAATCGCCGGCGTGATACGGCCCGCAGCGGCCAGTGCGAGCGACTCGATCATATCGTCTGTGTTGCCGCCGCTCGTGCCCGCGATATGCGTCGCGTTGTAGTGGACGTCGTAAAAATTGAACGGCGCGGTGAACTGCTCGTTTTCCGGTCCGGCAAAGAAATTCAGGCAGCCGTCGTAGGATAGGATGGCGTCCCCCTGCTCGACCACGGAGGGGACCGGCGCAAAGACAAAGACGTCGTCATAGCCTTCACCTCCGGATAGCTCTCGCAGCCTCGCCGCAGGATCGGGCAGGTCCCCGGTATTGACGTAGATTAGCTTCACGCCAAAGCGTTTGGCGTCATCCGGCGGAAGAGCCTTGGCCGCGCGCGATAGACGGTCCGCATCGATATCCGTCACGACAAGCAGGTTTGGCCGCTCGTCGCGGTGAATCAGGTAATCTATCATCGCAAGGCCCATCGGCCCGGCCGCCGCCAGAGCCGCCGCATTGCCGCCCTGCTTGATTCCCATGATATGAACATACTCGCCATGCCGCGTATGATACTGTCCGTGTACGGCGCCGGTCACACATGAAAGCGGCTCCACCAGCGAACCGTAGAAGAAGGCGTCGCCGTCATACGGAATGACGTATCCTCGTTCAATAATAAAATTTGGGATAATACCGTAGGTCATATCGCCGCCCATGTATTGATAGCTGTAACCGATGGCGTCATAGGTCTCTTTCATGCCCGTTTGAATCACAAAACGCATGCCCGGTTTCCAGTCATCCTGCCACTTCGCCCCGACCTCTACGATCTCACCGCAGAATTCGTGGCCAAGCACGGTAGGATGGGTGGCGATATCCGAAGGCACCCGCTTGTGGTCAGAGCCTTTCATGGCCGCCTTGTAAGAGCTCATGCAAAGGCTGTCCGTCACAAGTTTCACGAGGATCTCGTCGTCCCGAATCGGCGGGAGCTCAAAGCTCTCAAGCCGCAAGTCCTTTTTCCCGTAAAGCCGAAGCGCCGTCGTCCTCACGAAACCACCCCTGTCATTCCCGCTATCCCCTCTGTCATTCCCGCTATCCCCTCTGTCATTCCCGCGCAGGCGGGAATCTCAAAGCGCCCCATAGCAGCAAGCACTTCCGGCAATGTCTTGAGCGCCGCGGCGGCGCTGTCGCCCGCCAGGCTTTGTGCGGCTACAGCGTTTGCCTGATCGATGGCCTCTGTCAGCGAAAGGCCGTGATAGGCGCCGAGCAGCAGACCGCAGGCAAAGGCGTCGCCCGCGCCGACGCTAGAGCAGATAAAGCCTTCCGGCAGTTTCAGGGTTTTTCTTTCGGTATAGGCTTCGGTTTCGATGTCAATGCCTGCCGCCACCTCGGGCATATGAACACAGACCCATTTGTGAACGCCCATGGCCGCCAAGGTGCGAACGCAGGACTCGAGATTTTCTGCGAGCAAATTGCCGGCTTCGTCCCTGAGCGGGATGCCCGTCACCGCCGAGGCTTCAAAATCGTTGATGGTCAGAATGTCCGTATATGCCAACGCCGGAGTGACGATCTTTTGGAAGCGGTCGCCGTCTTCGCTGACCACATCCACGGACGTCAGGATCCCGGCCTTGCGGGCATCTGCGAGTACGCGGCACAGGGCCGTCGGATAGTCCGGATCCGGTCCGTCCAGCGTATCGAGCAGAAGGACATAGCCGATATGCAAAATATCCGCATCGATTTTTGCAAAGTCGAACGCCTCCGGTCCGAGCAAGGCGTTTGCGCCTCGGAACTGGAAGAAGGTCCTGCGTCCGTCAGGCTCGGTGATGACGTCGGTATAGGACGTCTCGCCACGGCGCGTCACAAACTGTGTATCGACCTGCGGATAGCCGGAAAATTCGCTGAGGATCAAATCGCCGAGCTCATCCTCGCCCACGATGCCGACGACTTTGACCGGTACATCCGGATCAAGGATGGCAGTACAGACCGTGCAGGTCGAAGCCAGACCGCCCAGCGCCTTGGACTGGCGAGAGATGGTCGTGAGGCCTGTTACCACGGGCCATTTCTCGGCAAATTTGAGGTTGTCGACAATCAAGTTGCCCGCAAAAGCGATTCCCTTGTTCAACGCGTTACCGCCCGGCTCCTGCCCTATTATTATTAGAAAAATACACGGTCTATGCCTCTCCCATCAATAGGTCTATGACGTACATTTCGAGTTTTTCGAAGTTTTGTTCGGCGACGCATTTCTGCTGGAAGCCATAGTCGAAGCGCTTGACTTTTTCGAGGAGCTTCAGGAAGATGGCTTTGCTGTTGATCAGGTGGCGGTAGCAGTCTTCAGCGGGCTGGGTGCGCATGGCTTTGACGTCGAGGCCTACGCACTCGAAATTGCCGAGGTCGCCGAAGTTGTTTTCGTAGAGGACCTTGACTTGATTGAAGGCCTGGCGCAGGTTTTCTACGCCGAAGGTCTTGTCCTGGTCGTAGCGGATGCCGTTTTGGTCGTTCAGGTGGACGCCCCAGAGTTTGTTCCAGGCGAGGGCGAAGCCCATGTCGGCGGCGGGGTCGAGGCCGGCCATAATAGAGTGGGCGCTTTCGATGCACAGGCCCACGCGGGACGGGTCGACCGTCTGGGCGCCGAGCGCGAGGCCGTGGCCGGCGGTGCCGCAGTAGCTGCGGTCGATGGGCTCATTGGGTTTGGGCTCGATAAGGACGAGGATGCCGGGATCGTACTCGAGCATCTTGTTGACCGCATCTCTGAGCTTGCGGATCTTCTCGACCGGGTCCTTGCCTTCGGCGCAGAGCGTGCCTTCTCTGGCGAGCCAGAGCTGCAGCTTGTTCGTGCCGAGGGCGCGCGCGATGTCGATGGACCGGAGCGAGCGCCAGACAGCGAAGTCGTAGTCTTCGTCGAGGCTCGCCGTGTAGGCGCCGTCGTTCGTGCGCTTGTCGAACCAGAGCCTGGGCGCGACAAATTCGGCAAAGAGGCCGTTTTTGTCGAGCAGGGCTTTGACGTCTTTGGCATAGTCAATGATCGCCTGATCGCTCATATTGTTCATATCGGGCACGGCGTCGTCGTCGTGGAACTGCACGCCGTCGAGGCCGATCTCCTTGAACTTGACGACCTTGTCCTCAAACGGGATGGCCGGACGGATGCCGGGGCCGAAAGTTTCGTGTCCCTCGTGGATATTCCACGGGCCTGCTGTGAATCTGAATGTTGACATGGTTAGACGCCCTCCTTTGCTCTGCGCTGCTGATCGACGTCCGTGAAGACGCCTGTTTTGGGTTGATAGCCCGCGAGGGGCAGGATCTTTTCATGGATCGCGTCGAGGATCCAGCTCGCCTGCGGGAAGAAAAATTCGTCGTATTCGAACGGCGGCGTGATCCAGTTTTGGGCGCCGACGACGACCGGCGGGCCGTCCAATTTGTCGAAGGCGAGCTCCGTCAGATTGCGCGCGACGTCGTTCATAAAGGAGCCTCTGGCGCAGGCGTCGCTGGCCAGCACGACTCGTCCGGTTTTTGCGGCCGACTCGATGAGTTTTGTGTAATCGAGCGGTACGAGACTGCAAAGATTGATGACTTCGGCTTCGACGCCGTAGGTTTCGGAGAGGATCTTCGCGGCTTCCGTCGCCTTGTAGAGCGTGGCGCCGATCGTAATGATCGTGAGATCCGAGCCTTTGCGCACGATATTGACTTCGCCGGGCGTGATCTCATAGGGATCCGCCGGGACGCCGCCCTCGCGGAACTGCTCGCCCATATCGTAGATGCGCTGGCTTTCGAAAAAGACGACGGGGTCCGTGCCGTTCAGCGCGGCCGTCATCAGGCCCTTGGCTTCCCACGGCGTTGCGGGGAAAAAGACCTTGAGACCCGGGATGTGTGCGCAGAGCGCCGTCCAGTCCTGACTGTGCTGGGCGCCGTATTTGGCGCCGACGGATACGCGGAGCACGACGGGCATCTTCAGGATGCCGGCGCTCATCGCCTGCCATTTGGAAAGCTGATTGAAGATCTCGTCGCCCGCGCGGCCGATAAAGTCGCAGTACATAAGCTCGGGGATCGCGCGGCCGCCGCACATGCCGTAGCCGACAGCCGTGCCGACGATGGCGGCCTCGGAAATCGGGGCGTTGAACAGCCTCGGATAGGGGATGACTTCGTCCATACCGCGGTAGATCGCGAAGGCGCCGCCCCAGTCGCGCACGTCTTCGCCATAGGCCGTGAGCGTCGGGTCTTCGTAATATTTGTCTATGATGGGCTCGAAGATGGCGTCGCGGATGTTGAACATCTTGAGCTTGCTGACGGGCTTGCCCTCCGCGTCCGTGGCCGTGCGGATTTTTTCTCTGGTTTGTGTCCAGCGCGCGAAGTCCTCTTTGGGCCCTGCGGTTTTGGGCGTTCCTTCCGCCATTTTGGGGACATGGCCGTTTGAAAACATCGTGCGTTCGATGATGTGGCTGTCTGCGTTGAAGTCGGCGTAGGGCGAGATGCGCGCATCCGAGGCCCAGCCGCAGACCTTGACCATGCGGGCGATCGTCTCATCTTCGATGGCCTTGAGCGCCGCATCGGTCGCCACGCCCGCGGCGATGAGGTCGGCGCGGTATTTGACCGTGAAATGCACGGACTTCCACGCTTCGATCTCTTCCTTGGTGCGGTAGGAATTTTGATCCGAGGTCGAGTGACCGGACAGGCGGTAGGTCAGCACGTCAAGCAGGACGGGACCGCCCTGTTCCTGAATCGTAGCCAGCTTGCGCCGGTAGGCGTCGATAACGGCCAACGGATTGTAGCCGAAAACGCGCTCCGCGTGCATTTCGTTCGGCTCGATGCCGGCGCCGATGCGCGCGAGCATATCATAGGCCATGGTCTCGCCGCGCGTTTGGCCGCCCATGCCGTAACCGTTGTTGGTAACGTTGAAAATAATCGGCAAGCCACCCGGTTTGCCGTCGTTCCAGAGCGTCTGGTACTGATCCATGGCCGCGAAATTCAGCGATTCCCAGACGGGGCCGCAGCCGAGGGAACCGTCGCCGATGTTACAGATGACGATGCCGTTTTTGTCGTTAACGCGCTTGAAGAGCGCCGCGCCCGTCGCGATCGTGGACGAGCCGCCGACGATGGCGTTGTTCGGATAGATGCCAAAGGGCAGGAAGAAGACGTGCATGGAGCCGCCCATGCCCTTGTGAAAACCGTTGTCTCTTGCAAAGATCTCGCAGAGCGTCCCGTAGAGGATGAAGTGGATTGCGAGGTCCTTTGCGTCTGTAGCCTTGTAGATCTTGGCGAGCGCCCGCACGATCTTGCCGCCCTGAAACTCTTCCATGATCTTCATGAGCGTGTCGTCCGGCAGGCGGTGAATGGCCGACAGCGCCCTCGCGAGGATCTCGCTGTGGCTGCGGTGACTGCCGAAGATGATGTCATCCTGACCCAGCAGATAGGCCTGCCCCACCGCTGCGGCCTCCTGGCCGAGCGACAGATGCGCCGGTCCCGGATAGGTCGTCTTCACACCGCCATATTCGCCCTGCGTCTTGATCTTGTTCAGCATATCCTCGAAATTGTACAGCACGAGCATGTCGCGATAGATGCGCAGCAAATCCTCGTCGGAAAAGACGCCCCGCTCCTCAGCCAAAGTCCGCTGGTAACGATTGACCGGGATGGGCCGAAACGTGATCTCGCCCGCCTTTGCAATCTCCTCCGGATTAATGAATAACGATTTTGTCACACTAAGCTCCTTTGTAATCCGCCTGTCATTCGCCGACTTGATCGGCGAATCCATAACGATGCATTGCCGTGGATTCGCCGATCAAGTCGGCGAATGACGGCACCAATAACCTTACTATTTCACTTCCAATAACACGTCGCGCAGGATCTCGCCTACGGTTGGATGCGGGTATACGATTTTTTTCAGCGTATCGGTCGGCCATGCGCTGCCGACCATGAAGGCGGCCGAGAGGATGATCTCGGAGGCGTAGTTGCCGACTATGTGCGCGCCCAGCACCCGCTTCGAGCCTTTTTCGATCAGCAGTTTGCAGCTGCCGTCGCCGCCGCCGGTTTCGGCGAGATAACGGCCCGAATACAGCATTGGCAGCTTGTGCACTTCATAGGTAAGGCCTTTTTCGGCCGCTGTTTTTTCCGTTTCGCCAACGCCTGCCACTTCCGGCGCTGTGTAGATCACCTGCGGCACCGTGTCATAGGACACGGGATCGGGCTTGCCGAGCATGTCGCTGACGGCGGCCATCGCTTCGCGGTAAGCCGTATGCGCCAGCATGGATTTGCCGTTGACGTCGCCGGCCGCCCAGACGCC
>JAISJT010000143.1 GCA_031261395.1 Eubacteriales Family XIII. Incertae Sedis bacterium | reverse complement strand
AGGAACATCCTGACCGCAGTAGAGATATCAAGACCGATGGAGGTAAACAATTCTTCAGCGGCGGCCTTGATATCGTTATCAACTCTTACTTGTATTGTTGTAGCCATAGCACCTACCTCGTCAATTCTTATTACATATAAATATATTGTATATACATATTATTATATTGAAACGGGTTTGTCAATGTTAGTCTCTATCCAGTAGCGCCTCCCACGCTTCGAGCAAGCACTCGAGCTCGGTTTGACGTTCCGCGATTTCCTCATGTAACACCGCGAGGCGCTCGTAGTCGGTGGCGGCGGCTTCGGACGCTTGCTCCGTCTCGCGCGCGGCGATCTCGGTTTCGAGGGTTTCAATGCGCGCTTCCGTGTCGGCAAGCTGCTTGGCGTGGCGGCGTTTTTCCGTTTCTTCCTGTTTTTTTAATTGTCGTTCGCGCGCGGCTTCGCTTTGTGAAGACGATTCGTAATCGTCGTATGCACCGGATCTGCCGGCGGCCCAGGCAAAGGCTTTCTCTGCCTCGATCTCTGCGGCGCGTTTTTCCTGATAAAAGTCGAAGTTTCCCAAATAATTCGCAAACCCGTCCGCCCGCAGTTCGAGGATACGCGACGGCAGGCGTTCGAGCAAATAGCGGTCATGTGAGATGACAAGCAGGGTGCCGTCAAATTCCGTTAGCGCGTCTTCCACGGCTTCCATCGACGCGATGTCGAGGTGGTTCGTCGGCTCGTCAAGCAGCAGCGTATTTGCGCCCGACACGATGAGTTTCAAGAGGGAAAGCCGCGCTTTTTCGCCGCCGGAGAGCGTCCCCGTATCCTGAAAGACCTTGTCGCCGCGGAACAAAAACCGTCCGAGCATCTTTCGTATCTCCGTTTCCGGGAGTTGAGGCAGTATGTTATGGATCTGCGCCAATGGCGTACTGTCGGGCGGGATATTTTGCTGATGCTGGTCGTAGACGCCGATCTTGACGCCGACGCCGCGCTCCACCCAGCCCGTGTCGGCGGGCAAAGCTCCTGTCAGGATTTTCAAAAGCGTGGTCTTTCCGACGCCGTTGCGCCCAATCATGCAGACCTTTTCGCCGCGCTCGATGCGAAGATCGACACCTGTGAACAGCAGTGTTTCCCCATACGCCTTGGACAAGCCCTCCGCCACAAATACATCATCTCCGCTGCGGCGCGCGCCGCCAAAATTCACCTGGATGCGCTGCTTTTCCGCCCTGAGTCCGGTAGGCGCGGACGGGCGTTCGATATGCGCGAGCCGCTTCTCGCGTGACGCCGCACGCTTGGCCAGCTTCTCCGTCCCGCGCTCCTTGAAGTGACGGATCAAATCCTCCTGCCTGCGGATCTCGGCCATGCTCTGCTCATAGGCGCGCTCTTCGGCCTCGGCCAGCGCCCGTTTCTTTTCGCGGTACGCCGTATAGTTGCCCTTGAAAGCCTTGAGCCGCCCGCCCTCGATCTCAAAAATCCGCGAGACCGTGCGGTCGAGAAAATACCTGTCATGCGAGATGATGAGCAAGGTCCCGGGGTACGCTTTCACGCGCCGCTCAAGCCAGGCCAGCATCGTGAGGTCGAGGTGGTTGGTCGGCTCGTCGAGCAGAATGATATCGGGCTTGTCCAAAAACAAAGCTTCAAGCTCGCCCCGCGCCCGCTCGCCGCCCGACAGGGTCTCTTTCCCCGGCGCCGCGATCTTCTCCTGCCGCAAATGCCCCACGCGCAGCGCCTTGCCGATCGAATACCCGCCGGACGTGGCCTCGATCTCGCCCATCAAAATGCGGATCAGCGAACTCTTTCCTGCCCCGTTCGGCCCGACGATGCCGATCTTTTCGCCCTCGTTCACCGTGAACGAGACATCGTCAATGACGGTTGAGATCCCGTATTCAAGCCCCAGCCCCGAGGCGGAAACCGCGATCATGAGGCGACCGTCACAAAGCGGAGCAGGCGCTCGTTGACGTCCTTGCTCTCCGTGATGACGCGGTTGAACGCCGAAAGCGGCGCCGTGCGATACAAAAATTCCTTGTCTTGCTTGGACGTATCGACGAGAAGGTACTTTTTCTTGCTGTTCGAAAGGTAGGCCCGCTTGAGATAATAGTCCTCCTCCGAGGCGTCGGAGCTGCCGTTTTCAAACGAAAACCCCACCGCGCTGATAAAGGCGGCGTCCGCATTGACGCCGTTGATGAACTGCACCGTGCTCATGCCGAAAAACGACATCGACTGCTCTTTCAGCCGCCCGCCCGTGCACACAAGCCCGATGCCCTTGCGCCCGGACAGCAGCCAGCAAATCTTCAGGTTGTTCGTGATGACCTGCAGATTGACAAAACGCTCCAGATTGCGCGCGAGCATGAACGCCGTCGACGAGCTGTCCATGAAAATCGTCATGCCGTCCTTGATATAATCCTTCGCAATCGTCGCGATGATCTGCTTTTGCATCTCGTTGCGGTTTTCGCGCAGCACCATCGGCGCCTCGGTCGAGATGCTTTCGAGCAGGATGGCCCCGCCGCGCGTCCGCTGCACGAGCTTGGTCTCCTCGAGCTCCGCGAGGTCGCGCCGGATAGTGGCCGGACTCACAAAGAGCTTCTCGGACAGCTGTTCGACCGTCACAAAGCGGCTATAATTCCTTAGCAGTTCCAAAATCAGGTCTTTTCTGTCATGTAACGCCATAGTTTTTGTCTCCTCACCGCCCATTATAACATAATATTGCGCGATAACGAGCATGATTTGCTCAATATCAAGATTTTTTGCGTCATTTGAGCATAATAACCGCCATTGCTTGAATTCGCTTTCGAAAGCGCATAGCATGAACACATGGACACCGATTTCGCATTCCGGGATATTCTCGATCAGGCCCGTATTTCCGCCCAAGCCGGGAGGAGCGCCGATGTTTCCGAACGCGTTTTTCTCGTCACGGGCGCTGCCCAGGGCTTTGGCTATGGTATAGCTCAGGCGTTTGCGGCCATGGGCGCCAAGGTGGCCCTGGCCGATATGAACAAAAAAGGCGTCAAAGACGCAGCCTCCATTTTCGCAAAACAATTTCAGACGGACTGTATGGGTATCGAAGCCGATGTGTCGGACGAAGATTCCGTGCGTGATATGACTCTATCAGCCGTGAAACATTTCGGCGGTCTCGATGTGTTAGTGTCCTGTGCCGGTATTCTAAAGGCCGGAGGCTTGGATGAACTTACAAAAGAAGATTTTGAGCGCGTCAACGCTGTGAATTATACAGGATTTTTCCTTTGCGCCAAATATGCATCGGAAGTCATGAAAGCGCAGCGGATCTTTGATCCCGCGCGGCTGCACGATATCATTGAGATCAACAGCAAGAGCGGGCTCGAAGGCAGCAAGGCAAATTTTGCGTACGCAGGGTCAAAATTCGGCGGCATCGGGCTCACGCAGAGCTTTGCGCTGGAGCTTGCTCCTTTCGGCATCAAGGTCAACGCGATCTGCCCCGGCAATCTGCTCGACGGACCGCTGTGGAGCGATCCCGAACGCGGCCTGTTCAAACAATATCTCGACGCAGGCAAGGTAGCGGGCGCGAAAACGACGGCGGATGTGCGTGCTTATTATGAAGCAAAGGTGCCTCTTGGCAGGGGCTGCCGTGTAGACGATGTGGTGCGCGCGGTCAAATACGTCATTGAACAGGAATACGAGACCGGCCAGGCGCTCCCGGTGACGGGCGGCCAGGTCATGCTCCGGTAGCAGCGGCGAGAGGGGACGAATGGCACAGGAAGTGCTCATGCCCAAAGAGGGCATCACAGTAGAGACCTGCCTGATCGGCGATTGGCACAAGGAGATCGGCGACGCGGTGGAGGAGGGCGACATCCTGTTCGATTATGAAACGGACAAGGCTACCTTTGAATGCGCCTCGCAGGTGGCCGGCGTGCTGCTGCATCGTTTCGGCGAGAGCGGAGACGAGGTGCCGGTGCTGACGCCCGTGGCAATAGTGGGCGATGCCGGAGAAGATATCAGCGCAATGATCAAAGCGGCGGCACATGTCACCCAGGCCGACGCATCTGTCACCCAGGCCGACGCACATGTCACCCAGGCCGCCGAGCCGCAATCCATGGATCCCGGGTCGGCGCCCGGGATGACAAATGGTGCGCCCGGGGTGACAAATGGTGCGCCCGGGATGACAAATGGTGCGCCCGGGATGACAAAGGCCGCGGCGCCGGCTGAGGTCAAAGCCTCCCCGCGCGCGAAAGGCATTGCCGCTGCACAGGGCATCGAGCTTGCGGCAGCGATTCCGACCGGCCCGAACGGCCGCATCCTCGCGCGCGATGTGATCGCGGCGGCGGCACAGCGCTTTGATCAAGGCGCTGCCCTTAGCAACTCTACGGCAGCTGCGCCTGCGGGAGGTCCCCCCGCCCCCGCAGGCGTCTTGCCTGTCTATACCGATGAGCCGCTGACAAAGATCCGCAGTCTGATCGCAAAGTCGATGCAGACTTCCCTGCAAAACAGCGCGCAGCTCACGCATCATCACAGTTTCGATGCGAGCGCCGCACTCGCAATGCGGGCTGATTTCAAGGCATCTGCGGAAGAACAGGGCTTTTTCGGCGTTTCTGTCGGGGATATCGTCCTGTATGTCACGAGCCGTATCCTGTCAAAACATCCGGAAATCAACGCCCAGCTATTGGATGGAGTGATTTACAGAAAATATAATACTGTCAACCTTGGCGTGGCAGTCGATACGCCGCGCGGCCTGATGGTTCCGACGGTCTTCGGCGCCGAGAAAAAGTCCATTCTCGAAATCTCCGCCGAAGTGAAAGAGCTGGCGGCCGCCTGCCGCGAAGGCAAGATCAGCCCGGACAAACTCACAGGTGCTACCTTTACGGTATCCAACCTCGGCGCTACGGGCGTCGAGATGTTCACTCCCATTATCAACCCGCCGCAGGTGGCCATTCTTGGCGTTTGCGCTGCGGTCGACCGCGTACGGCGCGGCAAGGGCGGGAGGCCGGAGATCTATCCGGCGATCGGTCTGTCGCTGACCTATGACCACCGTGCGGTAGACGGAGCGCCGGCTTCGCGCTTTGCCGCCGAACTGGGCGCCGAGCTGGCAGATTTCTCGTGGAAAACGCTGTATTTGGAGGGTCTTTCCCGTGGATAAATCTTATGATCTGATCATTATAGGCGGCGGGCCGGCGGGGTATTTCGCGGCGGAGCGGGCGTCCGAAGGCGGCCTGAAAGTCTGCGTCTTTGAAGAACGAAGCCTCGGCGGCGTTTGCCTGAACGAGGGCTGCATTCCGACAAAGACACTGCTGTACTCCGCGAAAATCGCCGAAAACGCAAGACACGGCGCGGATTACGGCGTGGTAGCGGAAAACGTCAGCCTCGATCACGAAAAGGTGCTCGCGCGCAAGGCAAAAACCGTGAAAACACTGGTTGCAGGCGTCACGTCTTCGTTGAAACGTCTGAAAGTGGATGTGGTCCCGGAACGCGCACAGATCGTCGGCAAAACAGAAGACCAATTCATCACCGAAACAGCGGGCAAAACCTATACCGCCTCTCGTCTGCTGATCGCGGCGGGTTCCGAAACGGTCATCCCGCCGATTCCCGGACTGAAAGAGGGACTCGAAAGCGGTTTCGTCCTGACAAGCCGCGAGGCCTTAGACATTCCGAAGCTTCCTGGTGACCTCGTCGTGATTGGCGGCGGCGTGATTGGGCTTGAACTTGCAAATTATTTCGCGCTTGCGGGTTCAAAAGTCACGGTCGTGGAGATGCTGCCCGAAGTCGGCGGCGCCATCGACGCGGACGCCGCTCGTATCCTGCGCGGCAATCTTGAAAAATCCGGCATTACCTTCCTTCTGCAAGCTAAGGCGAAGGAGATAGGATCTGATTTTGTGCGGATTGAGGAGGAATCAATCCGCACAAAAGGCTCCGGCGAAATAAAGGATACAAAAATCAGCGCCGACAAGGTTCTGCTCTCTATAGGACGGCGCGCGGCAGCAGACAGTCTCGGGCTCGCGAAGATCGGCGTGCTTACGGAGCGCGGCGCGGTCGCGACTGACAAATACCTGCGTACGAACGTGCCCGGCGTCTGGGCGGCCGGCGACGTCAACGGCAAATCCATGCTGGCGCATACGGCTTACCGCGAAGCGATGGCCGCCGTCAGCGACATGCTCGGCAAGCCCGATCCCGTGTCCTATGACAC
>JAISJT010000137.1 GCA_031261395.1 Eubacteriales Family XIII. Incertae Sedis bacterium | reverse complement strand
CCTTGCTCATTCGCTTGCGTATAGCGCTCTTCGGTCATAGAGTTGCCTATCTGTGTTGGATACGCAGTCAGCCCCTCTATCATCCCGTAGGATATGTGGTCGCCCACGGGGCAATGCTTCCGCGCCTCTTTGTCGCGGCGTTTTTCCTCGCGCTTTTGCTTGTAGGTCTGCTTCGCGGGGACAGCCTGCACCGGCGGCCCTCCGCCCGCCACCTGTACGACAGGGGGCGCCTCGCCCAACTGCTGATGGGCGTTTTGCAACAAGAGCAGGTTTGCCTGTTGGCGGGTGATGATACGTTCCCGCTCGACTTCCCGCCGTTGTTCAAGTGTTTGTCCCTCCTGCGTGTCCCACGATTGCAGGGAGTTCAGTTGTTGCTGCAGGGTCTGTTCGGTCTGCTCGGTGATGATGACAGGTTCGGTTTCCTCTTTCTTGTCTACGATGACGGGGCCATCTACCATGGTGACATCTCCTTTCATATGGACGTACGCATTGACCTTGCGGATAAACACAATTATACTATTTTTATCAGTAGCATTTGAAACAAATATAAGGAGAATATGATGATTTTAGACAACAAGACGATTATCGTTACCGGTGCTGCGGGCGGTTTGGGCCGTGCTTTTTCGCTTCGTTTTGCTACAGAAGGGGCCAATGTTGTTTGCGCGGATATTGCAGACGCTTCGGAGACCGTGAGCCTTGTCAAAGCGGCGGGCGGCTCTGCCCTCAGCTTGAAAGTTGACATCACAAAGGCTGACAGCACGAATGCGATGTGCCAGGCGGCCGAAGATGCTTTCGGCGGTATCGACGGCATCGTCAACAATGCCGCAATTTACGCCGGTATCGCTATGGAGCCTTTCCACCGTATTGATGATGCGGAATGGGACCGCGTGATGAATGTCAATGCCAAGGGTACCTGGCAGTGCTGCAAATCCGTATATCCTTATCTCATCAAGCGCGGCGGCGGATCCATTGTGAATATCGCTTCCGCCTCGATACTTGAAGGCAATCCATTCTTTGCGCACTATACGGCCAGCAAAGGCGCTGTATGGGCGCTTACGCGCAGTGTCTCGCGTGTCGTCGGCGAACAGGGAATTCGGTGCAATTCCATTACACCGGGATACACGATGACGGATGCGTCAAAGGGGCTTGCGGGTGATCCCGAAGCTTTCCAAAAAAATTACGATTACAGTATCCAAACACGGGCTATTCACCGGGCTATGGAGGCAGATGACGTCGTGGGTACTGTGCTCTTTCTGCTCTCTGACGACAGCGCCTTCCTGACAGGACAAAATCTCAATGTAGACGGCGGATGCATCAATTATTGACGCTGGGTTGAACGCCCTTCTATAAAATCCTGCAGGATCACTTCTGCGGCGCGCATGTCGATCACCTCGCGGATTTTCTTTTCGCTGACGCCTGCTTCACGCATGGTCTCTTCTGCTATGACCGTTGAGTAGCGCTCGTCGTACAGGATCACGTCTATTTTCTGCATGGCATTGCTGCGCAGTGTATTGGCGAGCCGCCGGGCAAAGGCCCTGACCTTGCCGGTCTGCACACTATCCTCCCCTGACACATTCAGAGGCAGGCCCACGACGACCGCAGAACACTCGTTCTCGCGCACTGTCTCGAGTATCCGCTGCATGTCGGTTCGGATATTTACTCGTTCGTATACAAAAAGACCCCGCGTGGTGATACCGAGCGGGTCGCTCACTGCGACGCCGATGCGGCGGTCACCTACGTCAAGGCCCAAAATTCGCGTCATGATAGGGATGTCGTCGATTATCGCCCTATTCTCTTATTTTTCAAGATATTTCTTCAGCAACTCCTCCACCAAATCATCGCGTTCGATATGGCGGATCAGGTTGCGGGCATTGTTGTGGCCGGTGATATAGGACGGATCACCCGACAGGATATACCCGACCATCTGATCAATAGCGTTGTACCCTTTTTCGTCAAGCGCATCATAGACGGCTTTCAAAATGTCATACGTTGTCTTCTGGCCGATTTGTTCGCCGCCGGCGTATACCATTGTATTACGGTTTTCCATGACCATCCACCTCGTTTCGGTAGCCCCCATAAATCCCGCAAGATTTGAGAAGCACTCTTGTTGATGTACATCTGTTCTGATTATAACAAATCTCATACTACGATTACAATGAAAATTGCGAAGAAATATGAATTATTATTATTATTACACACAAACAAAACGTCCCGATGTGTAATGGGGCAGGAAATCATCCCGCCCCATTCAGTCCGTTTATTTTTGAAGCCGTAGGTACCCGGAAATAATTGTTTGAATAACTCTTACGCCCGGTCAATCACGATCGATTGGCTTCGGGGGGATCACGACTTCTTCCTCAGGAACGCCTTTCCAGTTTTTGAAGTAACCGATTAATGCAACAACGATGAGCGCGACCAGATAAATCAGTACGACGATCGCCAGCATGGCATCTTCTAATGGCATGTTTTTCTCCTTTCTCTACCTACTCAGTTTTGCCAAACCATCCCTGTCCGGGATGAAGGCCTCTCCAAATGAGGTTGAGTATGAATGTTCCAACCAAAGCACCGATCAACTGACCGATGATGACCAACCATAACCAAGCCATAGTATACTCCTCCTTTCCTTAGTCCGCGATGCGGGCTTCTGCCTGACCGCGCGAGACTTTGATCATCTGGTTCAGTGACATCTTGCCCTGCTTCTTGAGGATGATAGGCAACAGGAAACCAAAGATGAACGAAACCGCGATCACAGCCCAAGTTGTGTCATTGAACGGATACGGTACGTTTGCCGGCGGCACAAAGGTCCACCAGAACGCTACAATGTATCCGGCAATCAGCGTGAGATTGCACGTGACTTTGTTGATCGTGATGAACATGCCCGTGATATAGCAGAAGAACAGCGGGATGTTCAGCATGAAGCAGAAGAAGAACACCGGCATGATGACCGGCAGATTCAGCGCCATGAACAGACAAACGAGCAGGTACACGATGCACATGACGCGTGTCAGCAGCAGTTCATGCTTGTCGCTCATCTTGGGGAACAAAGCGTCTTTGATGATATTGGTCGTCATCAGCTGAGCCGAACCGAGAGTGATGGAACCCGCTGTCGACAAGGTGGCCGAAAGCAGTGAGATCATGAGCAGACCGGTCAGCGGCTTTGGCAGCATCATGAGTGCGGCCGCAGGTACGATCAGTTTGCCTACTTCTTCGGGCGCGATGGTGCTCATGACAGCCGGAAGTGCGAAGGCGATGACGCCGATCAGGACCCACGGAACCGCTGACATCGCATTGATGACGCCTGCAAGATAGACGCCCTTGCGGATCGCCTTGTTGGACTTTGCCGCGAAGAACGGGATATTGTGCCCCTGCGAAACCGCGATGGCGCAAAGATGCATGAGGGCGACAGGGATGATGATGCTCAGTATGGTCGTGGGCTGCAGAGCATTCGTGTACTGATTGAGGTAGCCTCCGCCCATATCGCTATTTTTGTAATAGTCCATGATGCCGTCCATGCCGTTTGCAACATTTTTCGTGACCCAAATCACAGTGCCGGCGACTGCCGCGAACGACCCTATGATCAGCATGATCGAGTTGACGATGTTGATCCACGCCATCTGCAAAATGCCGCCGAAGAAAATATAAAGCAGTGCAAATATAAATGCGATGATGATCGCCGGGGTCAGCGAGAGCGCGCCGCCCGAAAGCGTGTAGATCGCAACGCCCGTACCGATGAGCTCGGCCGCGATGATACCGGACATAGATGACGTTGACACTGCGGCATGGAACCAGCCGAATGCCCGTCCGTACATGGCCTTCGTGATTTCCGGGAAGGTCTTGTAGCCGGTGTTTCTGGCGATCGGTCCAAGGAAGAGCATCATGATCGGCAGGAAGATCGCGCCGACCGCGATAGCCCACAGCAAAGCGCCGGCGCCCATTCCGCCGACGGTAGCCATTTCCCAAAGTGACATCGAATGTCCCGAACCGAGCGGTATCAGCACAAAGGTGGTACAGACCACGATCCAGGACATTCCGCCGGTACCTGTACCGGTCGTGAAGTCACCCGAGGACTTGACCTGCCGCATCGTGATAAGACCGGCGCCGACAATTAATACTGCAAAATAAATAAGTGCGATAGCTAATATCATACGTTTTACCTCCTGTCTCCTATCTCTGATTGTGTGATAACGGCTTCAATCCCCTTGCGAGCCCGTGAGAGGACGCGCAAGGGGCAAAAACGCCATGGACTAAGTGGCGTCCTATTCGGGAATGACCGGCAAATACAGCACAGACTGATGATCGCCGTCGCGATAGATCTTGTGCAGCGTAGTCGTCGCAGGCACCATATGCCACATGATGTCATAGGTCTCAAACTCGATCGGAATATCGATGCAGCTGATCTCGATTTGGATGCGATCACCCGCCTTGAACATATGGCTCATAGGACGCATCTGGATCTCATATTCGTAGATCTGACCCGGCACCGGCGGATCGAACTTTGTATAATCATGCTCGATCTCCCACGGCACATCGCGGTCATAGTCGCGCTTCCTGAGCGAGGCTTTGAGCCAGCCCTGTGCCAGCGGATAGATGTCGTCCGAACCGTTCACGCGCACATTCACGCGCCAGCAGGTCTCGGGCTGGTCGATCGACGCCCAGAACTTGATGCGCGGCGCACCCGTGCACTGCAGGTTTTCCGCAAGCGGCGGCGAGACGTAGCGCACGAAGGCGCGGTCTTCCGTCACAAACAGCGGCGCCTGTACGAAGCTGTCCGGTTCATCATTGAAGAACTCAGGCTCCGGCCCGAGCAGCTGCAGGCTGTTCAGGTAGAACGGCGTATACTGCATATTCTCGATCGGGAACTCCTTCGCCGTGCGCCATTTTTCAAGGCCCGTCACATGATAGCGTACAGGCTCCTCGTCCATGATGCCCGTGTCGATACCCTTGAGCCAGTAGTCGTACCAGCGCAGCAGTTCGTCGTGATCGCCTCTCCAGGGGCGCGTACCCATATCTGTATAGAAACGCAGTTTCTTCGGCAGATCCTTAGGCAGGCGGTTCCAGACATTGATCTGGGGCTCGGAGAAGAAACTGAAGAACGGGCCGCCGACATAGGCGGGGACTTTGATGTTATCGATCTTCTCGATGACGGAGCGGGACCTATAGTACGGCCCGTCGAGCGGATTCAGCATGAAGTCGAAGAGCACGGGGTTCTTTGTCGGATATTTCAGCAGATGATAGAGATACGGATACTGACGCAGGCAGGGATCCGCCATAGCGTCGTCGATCAGTTTCTGCAGTTCTTCGGGCTTGTCCGCATA
>JAISJT010000125.1 GCA_031261395.1 Eubacteriales Family XIII. Incertae Sedis bacterium | reverse complement strand
CGCGAGGAAACCAACGATAAATTATGGTATACTCCATAACACGGTATTTTGGTAACGAATAGGTGGATATACGAACTCATCGCTCTGCTCAAATGGTATATCGTTTGGCTACCACTCGGCAGAGCGCGTGGTTCGCAATCACGAGGTCAGGGGTTCGATCCCCTATTCTTCACCAATTTTGGGAAATGGTGCCACTGGTGCCATTTTTTACTTGGCGCAAAATTCACAGGAGGACTACGCCGAAACAAAACACCGCCTCTTCCCTGTTCGGAACGAGGCGGCTTGTTTTTCAATTGTGATTGATTTTATTTTTTCTTGTTGACAGCGTCTTTGAGACCTTTGCCCGGCTTGAATTTTGCCACTGTGGATGCCTTGATTTTGAGGACTTCTCCGGTCTGTGGATTCTTGCCTGTACGGGCGGCGCGCTTCGATGTTTCGAATGTACCGAAACCAATGAAGGAAACTTTGTCGCCTTTCTTTAGAGTGTCTGTGATGACCTGATTGTAGGCGTCCACGATTGCGGCAACGTCTTTCTTTGTCACTTTGTCGCCGACTTTTTTTGATACTGCTTCGATGAATTCTACTTTGTTCATTTTTCGGTCTCCTGTCTGAATGTGCGATGGTTGCTACAATTATTTTATATACTACCTTTTTCGCGGCCCCGGGTCAATGAAAATGTGCGAATTGCCCCGCGCCGGCGCGGTTTTATTTTTCCACGCTTTCACGAGCGCCGCCGCTGCCTGCCCGAGGGTATCTCTGCGGCAACCCGAAAAACCGGCAACGACCGTATGTGTATCGCGACTTTGCGGACTGACATAAAACCCGGAGATGGGCGCCACAAAAACACCGGACCTTCCCGCCGCAGTTACCAAGGCGGATTCCGTCATATCGCCTACGCTCAAAAGCAGGTGCAGCCCGGCGCTTTGCCCGCTTACCCGCAGGCGTTCGCCGAGCGGCGCGAGCCCTTCCGTCAGCGCCGCCTGACGGCTTCTGTAGATCTTCCTCATGCGGTTCAGATGCCGTTCATAATATCCTCCGTTCATGAACAGTCTGAGTGTATGCTGTTCAAAAGCGGAGACCGTACATGAATAGAAATACAAGGTTTTCAGGTAACGGTTCAGCAATTTCTGCGGCAGCACCATATAGGCGATACGCAGAGATGGCGCCAGCGTATTCGCAAACGAATTCAGATAGATGACTTTGTCATTTTGATCGAGGCTGTACAGAGTGGGGATCGGCTTGAGCGCAAAATGAAATTCACTGTTGTAATCATCTTCGATCAAAACCCGTCTCCCGGATCCTCCCTGCGCCCACTTGAGGAGCGCCTGCCTCCTGCCGATGCTCATGATGATTCCGAGAGGGAATTGATGGGACGGAGTGATGACAGCCGCAGCCGCGTCGGTCTTTTCTATAGCATCGACGCGCATCCCCTCGTCGTCCAAGGGGACAGGATATACTTTCGCCCGCCGGCTTTCGAGGATGCGGGGGATCTTTGGATATCCGGGGTCCTCGATAGCAAACGCTGTGTCCGGCAGTATCTCCGTGATCAGCCCAATCAGATATTCGGTCCCCGCCCCGATGACGATCTGATCGGGCGACACGTTCATTCCCCGAAATTTGTGAAGGTGGACGGCGATCTCCGCGCGCAATCCCTCGTCACCCTGCGGGTGCATAGTACCGAGCAGTCCCGCCGGATCCGACCTCATGCCCGACCGCATCAGGCGATTCCACACAGAATAGGGAAAGTGCTCTGTGCCGATGGTATTGGTTCGCAAATCAAAGACAAAGGGTTTCGCACAAGCAAAACGTCCCGCTGTGTCCGCCGTATCCGCTGTGTCTGCTGTGCTCGCTGTGTCCGCCGTGTGATCTGCGGGGTGATCGATGGGCTCTACCTCGCAGACATAGTAGCCTTTTTTCGCCACGGGGGTCACATAGCCTTCTGCGATCAATTGCGCATAGGCGTTTTCCACGGTGAACCGGCTGATGTTCAAGTGCGCCGCCAGCTTGCGCGATGACGGCAGTTTCTCATCGGCCTTGAGTACACCGCTTTCGATATCATGACGGATAAAGGCATAAAGCTGTTCATATAGCGGCCGGTCACGGCGATCCGAAAAAACTACGGTAAACATGGCGCTCCAATCTGGTCTGTGCAATTTTCACCAAACTGGCAATTGCATACATGCCAGTTTCGCGTAATATGAGAATAACAAAATCGTGAAAAAAATCAAGGAAATTCAAAATGGAACGCAGGAAGAATCGGTTCAGTGTACAAAGGATCACGACGACAGCCCTCATGGCCGCCATCATCTTCGTGGTCACTTACCTGATCCGCATCCCTCTCCCCTTTGCCTCGGGCGGCTATCTGAACATCGGCGACGCCCCCATCTACGTCGGGGCGTATCTGCTTGGCGGACCTGCGGGTGCGCTGGCCGCAGCGATAGGCTCGGCATTGTCGGATCTGGCTGCAGGCTATGTTTATTATGCGATACCCACGGCGATTATCAAGGGCGCTATGGGTCTGGCCGCCGGCGCGCTCCTCATGCGCAGCAAGAGTCTCTTTCGCTATATCTTCGCCGCCATCCTCGGAGGGGCTATCATGGTCGTTGGCTATGCCGTTTTCGAGGCGTTTTTCTTCAATCTAAATCAGGCGATCGCGACGATCCCCTTCAATGCGATCCAGTGGGCCGGCGGAGTGGTCGTCGCCGCCGCGCTATATCCCGCCATCAGGACAATCAAAAAAGCGGTCCCCGCACTCAATGGGGAGCCGCTTCGAAAAAAATGAAGTCGATGTGCGGTCTATCGTGTAGCGGTGAACCCTCCGTCGATGACCAGCGATGCGCCTGTCATAAAACTCGATTCGCCTGAGGCGAGGAAGAGGGCGCCGAAAGCGATCTCCCTCGGATCCGCTCCGCGTTCCAACGGCAAACCAGCAGTTGCCATCGCCAAAAAATCAGGATCGTGTATCGTCATATCGGTCAAGGTCAGTCCCGGAAGCAGAGCGTTGACGCGGATATTGTAAACCCCGAGTTCGGCTGACAGCGCCTGTGTGAA
>JAISJT010000019.1 GCA_031261395.1 Eubacteriales Family XIII. Incertae Sedis bacterium | reverse complement strand
ACCTTGCGGAGCGCGGAATTGGGTTTTTTGGGCGTGACGGTCTTGACAGACGTACACACGCCGCGCTTTTGAGGAGATCTCGCATCCGTCGGTTTCCTGTGCAGGGTATTGAGTCCCTTTAGGAGTGCCGGTGCGGTAGACTTCTTCACAGCGCTCTGCCTTCCTTCTCTTACGAGTTGGTTGATTGTCGGCATTCTATTCTCTTCCTCCTTTCTTCAAAATTTTCTACGGCCTTAATAGACCGCGAATGTTGATAATATCACATTCCCATCTCTTCCGCAAGTAAAATTTTTAAATTTCACAAAAAATCCCTTGACTTATTTTCGTATAGTGAAGTATACTACTAAACTGCGTACAAATGTACCCCGTTTTCTGTGTAAGGAGTAATAAATTATGCCTCAACCCGTCAAATTCGGCAAGAAAGAACGCATGAATTATTCGACCATTCGTGAGGTCGGAGAAATCCCAAATCTGATTCAAATTCAGACCCAATCCTACAGTTGGTTCATCGGAGAAGGACTCAAAGAAGTCTTTCACGACATTTCTCCTATCGATGATTTTGCGGGAAATTTGTCCCTGCACTTCACCGATCACAAATTCAATACGCCCGAAGATCCTCCAAAGTTTTCAGAGGAAGAGTGCCGCGACCGCGACGCCACCTATTCCGCTCCGCTGAAAGTCGGCGTCCGCCTTATCAACAAGGAAACCGGCGAGATCAAGGAACAGGAAGTCTTCCTCGGCGAATTCCCGCTGATGACAGACAAAGGAACCTTCATTTGTAATGGCGCGGAGCGCGTCGTCGTCACCCAGCTCGTTCGCTCCCCCGGGCCCTACTTCAACGAGATGGACGTCAAGGACAAACCCGAGACGGCAAAATCCGTTGAAAAGGCCCACAAAGCAGAGGCGAAAGCTATCGACGAAAACGCAGAGGATATCAAGCACTACAAAGCGCAGATCATCCCAAACCGTGGCGCCTGGCTCGAATACGAAACAGACGACAACGGCGTGCTTTATGTGCGCGTCGATCGCACGCGCAAATTGCCGGCGACCGTCCTCATCCGCGCGCTTGCCCAGAGCAGTGACGGCGGCGGCCGGATTCGCAATGCGGCAGGGATATCCGATGAGCTCGGATTGGGTACCGATGAGGAAATCATTCAGATTTTCGGCGCCGATCCGCTCATGATGGCTACGCTCGAAAAAGATACGACCGACGGCTATGAATCCGCCATCGTCGAGATCTTCAAGAAAGTCCGGCCCGGCGATATGCCGACGGCCGAAAATGCCAAGCGCGTCTTTGAAAATCTGTTTTTCGATCCCAAGCGCTATGACCTCGCAAAGGTCGGACGCTACAAGTACAACAAGAAGCTTGGGCTTTCCATTCGGCTCACTGGCCATACGCTCGCAAAAGACGTCATTGATCCCGCGACCGGTGAGATCATCGCTGAGACCGGACAAGTCATTGACAGAGAACTCGCACTGCGCATCGAAAACACAGGCGTCTTCTCCGTGACCGTCTCTGTGCAGGTGCCTCTCAAGGGGTACGACGCAGGGCTGGCGGCCTCCGAATCTTATATCACACGCGATGTGCCGATCATCGGCAACCGCTTTGTCGAACTGAAGGGTTTCGTGAATGAAAACGTCGCTGCCTATTGCGCCGAGCAAGGCGTCCCCGCGAAGGTTCACTACCCCACTCTGAAACGCGTATTGGATGCAGCCGAAGAGAAGACCGGCGGCAAAAAGAAGGACGCCAATGATATCCTGCGCGCGGAGCTCGTGGCAGCAAAGACGTTGCTTGCTCCAAAGCACATGCTGGCGGATGACATCTTTGCCACGTTCAGCTTCCTCGTTGGTCTGCCTTACGGCATCGGATCGACCGACGATATCGACCACCTCGGCAACCGGCGTGTACGCACAGTCGGCGAGCTGCTGCAAAACCAGTTCCGCATCGGTCTGGCGCGCATGGAGCGCGCGGTCAGAGAGCGCATGACGATCCAGGACATCGAGTCCGCGACTCCTCAGCAGCTTCTGAACATCCGTCCCGTGACGGCCGCGATCAAAGAGTTTTTTGGGAGCAGCCAGCTTTCACAGTTCATGGACCAAAACAACCCGCTGGCAGAACTCACGCACAAAAGAAGACTTTCCGCGCTCGGCCCGGGAGGCCTGTCCCGCGAAAGAGCAGGGTTCGATGTACGCGATGTACATTATAGTCATTATGGGAGGATGTGCCCTATCGAGACTCCCGAAGGTCCGAACATCGGGCTCATCGGCTCGCTCACGACCTACGGAAAGGTCAACGAATACGGGTTCATCGAAACCCCCTATAGAAAGGTAGACAAAACGAAGGGCGTGGTGACCGAGCAGATCGACTATCTCTCGGCGGACGAAGAGGAGAGCCTGTTCATCGCGCAGGCAAACGAGCCGCTCGACGAAAAGGGGCATTTCCTCAACAAGCGCGTGGCCGCACGCCACGGCATCGACATCGACCTCGTGCCAAAGGAACTGGCCGACTATATGGACGTCAGCCCCAAGCAGGTCGTGTCCGTCGCGACCGCGATGATACCCTTCCTTGAGAACGACGACGCAAACCGCGCCCTGATGGGATCCAACATGCAGCGCCAAGCGGTGCCTCTCCTGGTCTCGGAAGCGCCAATCGTCGGCACCGGCATGGAATTTCTGGCGGCACGCGACAGCGGCGTCGTCGTGCTGGCGAAAAACGGCGGCACCGTGGACTACGTTGACGCTGAGTCGATACGCATCCGCAAAGACGACGCGGCGGAAGGCGGCAAAAAGAAAGGCGCCAAAGCTCCGGGCGAGGAGGTCGATGTTTATCATCTCCTGAAATTCAAGCGCTCCAACCAGGGCACCTGCATCAACCAGCGCCCAATCGTGAATATAGGCGAGCATGTCGAGGCCGGCGAAGTCATCGCGGACGGACCGTCCACCGACGAAGGCGAAGTGGCGCTCGGCAAGAATCTGCTCATCGGGTTCATGACCTGGGAAGGTTACAATTATGAGGACGCTATCATTTTGAATGAGCGACTCATCATGGACGACGTGCTGACGAGCCTCCATATCGAAGAATACGAATGCGAAGCCCGCGACACAAAACTCGGTCCCGAAGAGATCACACGCGACATCCCGAATATCGGCGACGACGCACGCAAGGACCTTGACGAGGAAGGCATCGTGCGCATCGGCGCCGAAGTGACAAGTTATGATATCCTCGTCGGGAAAGTCACACCTAAGGGCGAGACGGAGCTGACGGCGGAAGAGCGTTTGCTCCGCGCTATCTTCGGGGAGAAAGCCAGAGAAGTCCGCGACACGAGCCTGAAGATCCCGCATGGCGAGACCGGCATCGTGGTCGATATCAAGACGTTTTCGCGCGACGGCGGCGACGATCTGCCGCCCGGCGTCAACAAATTGGTGCGTGTCTATGTCGCGACCAAGCGCAAGATCAGCGTCGGCGACAAGATGGCCGGACGCCATGGCAACAAGGGCGTCATCAGCCGCGTGCTGCCTGAGGAAGATATGCCGTTCATGGAAGACGGCACGCCGCTTCAGGTCATGCTGAATCCGCTCGGCGTACCTTCGCGTATGAATGTCGGACAGGTGCTCGAAGTGCATCTGGGCCTCGCGGCGAAGAAACAGGGCTGGTATATCAGCACGCCGGTATTTGACGGCGCGCATGAAGGCGACATCACAAAGCTGCTCATAGAAGGCGGCTATCCCGAGAACGGCAAGCTGAAACTCCGCGACGGGCGCTCAGGCGAAGCGTTTGACAACCCGGTCACGGTCGGCTATATGTACATGCTCAAGCTTCACCATCTGGTCGACGACAAGATCCACGCGCGTTCGACCGGCCCGTACTCACTGATCACGCAGCAGCCGCTCGGCGGCAAGGCGCAGTTTGGCGGCCAGCGCTTCGGCGAGATGGAAGTCTGGGCGCTCGAGGCCTACGGCGCGGCGTACACGCTGCAGGAAATCCTCACCGTCAAGTCGGACGATATCGTCGGACGTGTCAAGACCTATGAGGCGATCGTCAAGGGCGACAATATCCCCGAGCCGAGCATCCCCGAATCGTTCAAGGTGCTGATCAAAGAGATGCAGAGCCTCTGCCTCGACGTGACAGTCCGCGACGATCAGGACAAAGAGATCGAGCTCAAGGAATTTGCAGATCTCGGCGCATCCTCTGCGATCGAGCGCATGATCTCGACGGACAAACTGACGCCCGACGACGAACCGCTCCTCGACCTCGCCGAGTTGGCAAAGACTGCCGATGCGGAGGATGACGACGAGGAGGAAGAGGAAAAAGACTCCCTGCTGGATGCCGAAGATCTCGCCGAACTTGGCGTGATCCCCGAAGACCGGCTGCTGCTGGAAATTGACAAAGATGAAGATGATGCGGATCTCGGCGTCCTGGTCGACGTTGAGCCCATCGATTCAGAGGAATAAGGGGGTAAAGACTTGAATAGTGAATTTACAAATTTCAACTCTCTGAAGATCAGCCTCGCTTCCACGGAAAAGATCCTTTCCTGGTCGCACGGTGAAGTGAAAAAGCCGGAGACGATCAACTACCGCACGCTGAAGCCCGAAAAAGACGGTCTCTTTTGCGAGCGCATTTTCGGGCCCACGAAGGACTGGGAATGCCACTGCGGAAAGTACAAACGCATACGCTTCAAGGGCATGGTCTGCGACCGCTGCGGCGTCGAGATCACGAAGGCGAAAGTTCGCCGCGAGCGCATGGGGCATATCAAATTGGCCTCGCCCGTCTCACATATATGGTACTTCAAAGGTATTCCCTCGCGCATCGGTCTCGTGCTCGATTTGACGCCGAAAAACTTGGAGAAAGTTCTCTACTTCGCCGCCTATATCGTGACGGATCCCGGCGAGACGGATCTGTCCTATATGCAGATACTCTCCGAAGATCAGTACAGAGAAGCGAGAGAGACCTACAAGAACAAGAACGCCTTCAAGGCCGGCATGGGCGCAGAGGCTATTCGTGAACTCCTGCTCGCGGTGGATGTCGCCGAGCTCGCATTGGATATCCGGGAGCAGCTCAAGACCGCAACGATGCAGAAAAAGGGCAAGCTCGTACGCAGGCTCGAAGTCATCGAGGCGCTCAAGCAGTCGGGCAACAAACCCGAGTGGATGATCCTCGAAGTCGTGCCCGTCATCCCGCCGGACATCCGGCCGATGGTGCAGCTCGACGGCGGCAGGTTTGCCACTTCGGACTTGAACGATCTGTACCGCCGCGTCATCAACCGCAACAACCGTCTGCAGAAGATGCTCAGCATCAACGCGCCGGACATCATCGTGCGCAATGAAAAGCGTATGCTCCAGGAAGCCGTAGACGCTTTGATCGACAACGGCAGGCGCGGGCGCGCGGTCACGGGGCCGGGCAGCCGTCCGCTGAAATCCCTGTCCGATATGCTCAAGGGCAAGCAGGGGCGTTTTCGTCAAAACCTGCTCGGCAAGCGCGTCGACTATTCCGGGCGTTCCGTCATCGTCGTCGGTCCCGAGCTGAAATTCTATCAGTGCGGTCTGCCAAAGAAGATGGCGCTCGAACTGTTCAAGCCCTTCATCATGAAGGAATTGGTGAAAAACGACTCCGCGCACAATATCAAGAGCGCGAAACGCATGGTGGAGAAGGTCAATCCCAAGGTCTGGGATGTGCTCGATGAAGTCATCAAGGAGCATCCGGTCCTGCTGAACCGCGCCCCCACCCTGCACAGGCTCGGCATCCAGGCGTTTGAGCCCGTCCTCGTCGAGGGCAAGGCGATCAAGCTGCATCCGCTCGTCTGTACGGCCTACAATGCCGACTTTGACGGTGACCAGATGGCGGTCCATGTGCCGCTCACGGTAGAGGCACAGGCAGAAGCCCGCTTCCTCATGCTCTCCGTGAACAATATCCTCGCGCCAAAGGACGGTTCGCCGATCACAACGCCGACTCAGGATATGATCCTTGGGTCCTACTACCTCACGCATCCCGGCGAGAAGGACAAAAATCCGATCACGCTGAGCAAAAAGGCCAAAGACGAATCGGACAGCCCGATCAAGATCGCCTATGACAAAACCGACAAGACGCATGCGACGACGTATTGGAAGGACACCGCTTTCCTTGCGGAGACGGTCGGCGAAGGCTCGGAAAAGCACGTCGTTGACGGCAAGAATTTTTCCGACTTTACGGAATTGCTCATGGCCTACCAAAACGGTGAGGTCACGCTCCATTCCAAGGTGCGCGTGCGCCGCTTTGCGGATGCGGACGACAAGTTCGGAAAGCTCATTGATTCGACCGTCGGCCGGTTTATCTTCAACGAAAATATGCCTCAGGACCTCGGTTTCATCACGGACCGGGAGAATGATCCCTATGCCCTCGAGATCGACCAACTCTGCGACAAGAAAATGCTCGGCAAAATCATCGACAAATGCTTCCGCAAACACGGCAACACGCAGACCGCCATCATGCTCGACCATATCAAGGATATGGGATTCCATTATTCTACGGTTGCGGCAGTCACGATCAGTATCGACGACATGGAGATCCCGCAGATCAAGGATGAAATCGTTACAGCCGCCGAAGAAAAGGTCACGACCTACGAAGGTTTGTACGCCGACGGCTTCATCACCGACAAGGAGCGCTACGACAGCGTCGTGGAAACGTGGAACGACGCCACAGACAAGGTCGCGGACGCGCTGATGGACAGCCTTGGCGAGCTCAACAACCTCTACATCATGGCGCACTCCGGCGCTCGAGGCTCCAAGAGCCAGATCCGTCAGATCGGCGGTATGCGCGGACTGATGGCCAACGCAGCCGGCAAGACGATCGAAGTGCCGATCAAGGCAAACTTCCGCGAAGGGCTTTCAGTCCTCGAATACTTCATCAGCTCGAACGGCGCCCGGAAGGGACTTGCCGATACCGCGCTTCGTACTGCGGAGTCGGGCTACCTGACACGCCGTCTCGTAGACGTCTCGCACAATGTCATCGTACGCGAAGAGGATTGCGGCTCAACCGAAGGCATCACCGTATCAGCCCTCTCCAATCAGGGCACGAAGATCGAGTCGCTCAGCGAACGCATCATCGGACGCACGGCGCTGGGTGATATCGTTCATCCCGAAACAGGGGAAGTCCTTGTTGCCGCAAACGAGGAAATCCTCGAAGATGCGGCGACGTCCATCGAGGCCGCCGGGATCACCGAAGTGGAAGTGCGTTCTGTAATGAATTGCAAAGCGAAGTTTGGTATCTGTGCCAAATGCTACGGCCGCAACCTGGCTACTGGTGAGCCGGTAAATATCGGCGAGGCCGTAGGTATCCAGGCGGCGCAGTCAATCGGCGAGCCCGGTACCCAGCTGACGATGCGCACCTTCCATACAGGCGGCGTCGCGGCGGGCGGCGACATCACCCAAGGTCTGCCCCGCGTCGAAGAACTTTTCGAGGCGCGCAGACCCGGACACGGTCTTGCCAAGATCGCCGAAAAAGGCGGCATAGTTGAGTCCATAGAATACGGTGCAAACAATAGCCGCGTCATCACGATCAAGACGGACGGCGACCTCGAAGCAGGCGGCGAAGAGATGCTCGAGGCCGAAACAAATCGTTATGAGATCCCGCAAAGCAGCGGCCTCATCATCGTGCAGGAAGGTCAGGTACTCGCCGCCGGCGATCCGCTCACAGCCGGTTCGCTCGACCCCAAGCGTGTGCTGGAGTTCAAAGGCGTCTCCGGCGTTTACAATTACTTGGTCAGCGAAGTGCAGCGCGTGTACAAACTCCAGGGCGTCGGCATCAATGACAAGCATATCGAGATCATCGTGAGCCAGATGCTCGGCAAATACCGCATCGAGGAGCCCGGCGACACGCCGCTCCTGCCCGAAAAGAACTACGCTCTGACCGAGATAGAAGCGGCAAACGCCCTGCTGTCAGAGGGTCAAATCGCCGCGACATACACAAGAGTCCTTCAGGGCATCACGAAGGCCTCGCTGGCGACAGAGTCCTTCCTGTCCGCGGCTTCCTTCCAGGAAACCACAAAGGTGCTGACGGGCGCCGCCATCGAAGGCAAGACCGACTACCTGCTCGGGCTCAAGGAAAACGTCATCATCGGCAAACTGATCCCCGCAGGCACCGGCATGGCGCGCTACAACGGCGTCTCGCTCGACTACGGTGACAAAACGGAATACATGGAGAACTACGGCAAGGAGCCGGAAAGGTCGGACTTCCTCCTCTCCCCCGAGGACCTCGACTTCGAGACCGACGATGACGAGGACGATCCCGCGCTCATCGCCGCGCTTGCAGCAAAGGTAGCCGAGAGCGCCCCAGAGGCAGAATAAAGGCCGCAGCCACGGCAATATGTTACAGTCACACCGCCTGTCATTCGCCGACTTGATCGGCGAATCCACGGTGATCATTTCAGACAAAGTAGGAACGGGACATGATAGATTGGGCAGAAAGAGTTCGGGAAGACTACAGGGGCAAAGGCAAAGCGAAACTTCTGGAATCTGCGAGCAAACTGAAAACAAAAGGAGTCAGCACTACAGATATCGTTGATGCACTCGGTTTGACCGAACAAGAGGTTATTGACGCATAATGCCAAGAGTTTTGCCCATATTGTAATCGTAATATTTCGAAGCAAGTTTATCAAAGGCTTTCGCCTTATCCTCAGGACTGAATTTATCGTAATATTTTGTCATAAGTGCCTACCTCACAATTGGATACTTTTATAGCACGCATAAATTCGAAATGGCATTCAGCAGATTACTCGATGTCAGATTCCAGATTCAGCCACAAAGCGGGGCGCACGCCGCCGTGCCCGCTGATGACAATGACGCCGTCGTCGCCGACGCTGCCGTCGTGGTTGACGAACGCGGCGAGGCTGCTGCCGTCGTCGCCGGGAGACCGGAGCCACCACCACCGATCACCGCAATTGCGATCATCATTGCCATCGAAATACTCTTTCGCTTCATCAACTGATAACAGAAATATTTTATCTTTCGTATCATTGCCGGCATTCACAACCGACGTTTCCGTTATCAATGTTTTTTCCACAGCGCTGAACTTATCATAAAACTCTTCGTTCAGGTACTTACGCAAAGTACATGTTTCCCACGTTACACTTTGTCTTGAGTTATCGTATACGCGCTTTCCGACAATATCTCTTGTTATAATAAGCAACTTGTTTTCCGCTTTATCAAGAACAATCCATTCATAATCACCAAAGGTAACGATACTGCCAACAACTGATAATGATAATTGTTGCATTTGTGCTTGCCATTCAGATTCAGACGCCTTATTTACTGAATCTTTGTAATCGCCTAATGCTTTAAATGCAACAACAGCCTCCGTATACTGCTCACTATCCAGTAACGCCACTGCTTTATTGTAATTTGTCGCAGGAACGACCACTTGTGTAATAACTAAAATCACCACGATTATCGTTGCGGCGGACGATGTGCGAATTGCAATCATCTTTGTTGTCGCTTTTTTCATCAATATCGTAAAATGTTCCGCTTGAGCACTCGAATCATTATAATCGCCACAGTCTTTGAACATATCAACAACTTGTTTAAGATCGAAAACTGATCTCGCCTTTTGTCCATTCTCCGTCGCCTGCTTATATGTGTTGTACAAACGTTCTCGCTCACGTCGATTTGCCGCCTCTGTCATCTCGCGCGCCTCGCGCTCGCGTTGTTCCTGCTCTTCTTTTGCTTGCCGTTCCGCTGCTTCCTTGATTTCGCGTGCTTTTCGTTCCTGCTCTTGTTTTTCTGTGAACAAGCGATCCTGAATCGCCTTTTCGTAACCGTCGTATTCTGTCTTTTGATCAGCATTGGCAAAGCGCACCGCTTTTATAAAATTGCCGTTTTCTGCGATAGATTCTCGATAGCCAGCGAGTTCGCTTTCATGCGGCACACTTAGTTCCGCGCACAGCTTCCCAATATATGCAGAAGCATACTCCGGGTCGATATCAAGTATTCGGTCAAAATATTCATCTGCTTGTCTCCAGTCCCCATCTTCGAGAAACAGCAGGGCGCGTTTGTACAGAGAATCAACACCCGGCGCGGCAGCAGATACGGATGGGGTTTGCACTGTCGGTGCATCTTTTACCTTTAATACTTTTTCAATGCCGCGAATCAAATCTTGCAGGAATCCGATTTTGCTCATATCCTGCGACTGAAGCATCGACATTTCATCGGGCAAATCATACGGATCAATACCCTGATAGCACGGAATCAGAAGTTTTGAGCGATCATTTTTCATCAGCGCAAGAAACCGCGACCATTCATTCCTCACCCATACCGCATTAATATTCTCAGGACTCGTAGTAACGACAACCATTATCTTCGCGGAATTTAGCGCCGCAAATATATACGGTTCATACTCTTGTCCCAATTTATCTTCAAGGGTGATACGTGAATAAAATGTCTTGATGCCGCTGTTGTGAAGTTGATAATAGATATCCTGCGCCAACACGGAATCCTTTGTGCGCGTTCCCGACTCAGAACTTTCCTTGTAGCAAATGAACACATCGTACGGTTCCGTCTGCGTAGAAATGGACAAAATGTATTTCTGAATATCGGATATTTGCCTCCCCTCTTGTTCATACAATGACTGCGTATATCCATCCGGCGCATATTCAACCGCCGACAAATAATCAGAATCTTTCAGTATCGAGTCAGTCTGCATGCGATGTAAAGTAGGCATACGCAAATGTGTCACGGGATCTTCCACATATTCAATCCCATAACGAGAAAGCAGCACACCCCAATGCGCCTCCGCATCCGTATCATCCTCGTTCAAAATAAGTTCATACGAGGAAATCGCCTTATCGAAATCATTGAGCCGACGGAAATGATTTGCTCGATTGAACAGATTGGCTCGCTTGTCATCAGCAACATTCGGCAAAGTCATGGTGCTTCCGCAACTATCGCAAGTCCCATAAGTCTGATTTTCCTGAACCTCAATATCCCCGCCGCACATTTTACATTTCAAAATTGCCATCTCCGCTTCCTCCCATTCATCATTGATATGTGCCTTTAGATGCGCTAATCTGAATTTCATCAGTCAGTGATCCATAGCACTTTATAAGCTGCTTCACATCAGTTATTTCTTGTAACGATTTTGGGCCAATTATTATGTCAGTTATTACCGGAATATCGGCCTTACTGAAATTCAATTTAATATATGAGAATATCCGTGAGTCGTTAATATGAAAAGCTGTTTTCAAAAGATGAAGCTGATGATTAAGAGGAAGTTCGTCTATAGATATTGGATGATCAAGAACAATACACAATCGCCATTCTTTCTCTTCTGCGAAAAACGGGGATTTTGTAAATAGCGCCTTGACAAATATTTCTTTAAACGTCTTTTGAAATATCATTTCAATTTCCTTATTGTCTTCTCTTATTGGTTCTGATTTAGCATCGTCCTTGATATTTCTTTTAATATCACTTATTAGTTCATCTAAGACAGACTTTAAGCCTAGCCATGGATTCTTACGATAACTCACCCCGCCGAATTCTATACGTGACAAATCGGTACTACTGGTGATAGTAAAATCTATATTCCTCAAAAAATTTTTCGAGAAACCAATCGCAACGCCCTTGGCGTCATCCGCATATCCTCGCCATTGGCTTAATAAATCGTGGGAGGTGGAAAAACAGATTACATAACAGAAAATATCAGATGAAACTCGTTTAAAATAGTATTCAATACTATTTTTACAATATCCAAGAAAAATTTCTCTCTGAATACGTTCTTTAAAATATTTTGCCGCTTCACTATCGTATATTTTTTCTAGTAATGAATACAAATTTGGTTCGCCTTTCTTTAGTATCCACTGTATTTCCATAGAATCATTCGATTTGGTAATGTCAGTAAGCCATATCTCTTTGTTTTTGACTATGCTGTGGAAAATGTTTTGTGAGCAATAATGATAAAAGGCATTGAACTTATTATCTTTCTTCTTTAACCCGGATTTATTTTCACTCATTTTGCACTTCTCTCTTTTTTTATTATGTACCTAAAGCAATTAGGACATTTATTTTGTCAACTTCGCTTTATTATTCCGATCTTTGACTTGTCGCAAAATGCGCACGGAGATTCGGTCAATATCAGAGGCGGTTTTCTCATTAACGGCACGTTCGAGTTCTACGATGCTGTCTTTTATTGCATTGTTTTCACTGTCAAGTTTTTCATTTGACATGGGGTCGGAATATCTGATTGCATCGTGGACTTCTTGCAGCTGTTTCTTTACAGTAGTAGCATCATCACCAAAATCCGGTGCGCGTTCTATGAGCGCGTCAATATCGACCAACATAGCGCGTAAGTCGAAAACTTTTACCTCTGCTTTTTCTCCTACATTCTCAATATGCCTCTTGCCAAGCATAAGGACTAAACCGCGTAAAAGAAAAACCGCAAGCAATATAATCTGTATGACTAAAATCCCGATTGTAAGGGGTGTATTAGAAATACCCGTAAACGTAAAGCCGATCAAGATTCCGCTGATCACCAATTCGATGATAAACCACGACCAAGCCGATGCTCCAAATGCAAAATTTTGCGGAAAATTCTTTTTATCATCTTTCAGGAATGAGACATTGTAAGCGAGCCAAACAAGCGAAACCAGTGTGAACGCATAGGTGAGAATGAACTCTACACTGTATCGCGGCGCGACAAGCCACATAATCAGAGAATACGCTACCGCAATTATGATAAATATCGCTATGACTATCGTTTTTGTCTTTGCTGTTTTCATCGTCACACCCCCTATAATTTCTGTCCGCACTCAATGCAGAACTTACCCGCAGGCGTGTCCGCTCCGCAATTCGGACACTTTACGTTGCCGTCTGGTTTCTTCATTTCCGCGCCGCACTCTAAACAGAATTTCGCACCGGCGGGAACACTGGCACCACAACTTGGACACGCCACCGTCGCTGATGATTCGGAAGTCGTAGGTGTTGGCACCACCCCTGCGGGCGGCGAGGTCGGCGGCATTGCACCGAGAGTATACGACATGGCATCTCCCACAACGCCGCCCACAGTATTGCCTACCGTACCACCAACGCCGGAGATCATTCCAAGCCCAATACCCATATTGCTGAACTCGCCAACGCCCTCATTTTGCGCGACCTTTTCCGCGACATCAAAGCCGCGTTCCTGTTGGTAGGTATAGCCTTCAACTTGCCTTTTCTGCGCAAGTCCCTCAGCCTCGATCACCATACGCTTTGCTTCCGTAGACTGATCAATCACGCCCACCTGTTGCCGTATTTGAGCATCGGCAATATCTGCATATTGACGGAAATGTAATTCCTTGAATTTCTGATAAGCCCGATCATCTTCCGGCTTGACTATGGTTGTAACAAAGAACTGCTCCAAAGCAAGGCCGTATCCGGCGAAATCCACGGCGAGTTTTTCATGCATCGCCTCCGACATCGTTGTAAGGTGCTCGTCGATCGTAAAGATATTGATCTTGCCCTCGCGCATATAATTTGCAAGATAAGTCTTGAATCGCGTCATAAGGAACGCTCTGAATTTCTGAACCAAGGATTGTTGTGACAATTCTTTTTCCGTACCAACTACCTTGATAAGTAATTTGCGCGAATCGTCCGCGCGCAAATTCATTTCGCCGCTCGCTCCGATTTGAATGGGGAAATTATAAGTCGGCTCTACATATTCGACT
>JAISJT010000001.1 GCA_031261395.1 Eubacteriales Family XIII. Incertae Sedis bacterium | reverse complement strand
GCTGTTCCTTTGTCAAACTAAAATCCATATGTTACCTCCTCACGGACTGGTTTTGAACTCTCTATCAAAACCGGATATTCAACTTTACTATTAAACACCAAAAAACGCGCAGGCGCAAGTGAAACCGCATGATTTCAGAACAAAATTGCAGCGGAATTGTGCACTATCGAACTCTGCCGGATTCGAAGAGTGTTTCGCTGGATAGGACCTCGGCCTCTATGGCTTCTATGGCTTCCGGGGCGCCGAGCAGGGATTCGGAGGCTTCGATGCGCGGGAGGGTGGGCTTGGTCGATGGATGCTTTGGCAGGAAGACTGTGCAGCAGTCTTCGTAGGGCAGGATCGAGGTCTCGTAGGTGCCGATTTCCTGCGCAAGCGCCATGATGTCTACTTTGTCCATCGCGATGAGGGGGCGCAGGATCGGCAGCGTGGAGGCCCGGTCCGTGACGGCGATGCCCTCGGCGGTCTGGCTTGCGACTTGGCCGAGGTTTTCTCCCGTGATCAGGAAACCTGCGCCCTCGCGCAAGGCGATCTTTTCGGCGATGCGCACCATGAAGCGGCGCACTAAGATCGTCATTTCACTGTCCGGGCATTTCGCGGCGAGCGCTTCCTGCGCCGGCAGGAGATTGACGATGTGGACTTTGACCGTGCCGCAGTAGGACGACAAGATCTCCGCAAGATCGCAGACTTTTTCTTCCGCGCGTTTGCTTGTGTACGGATAGGAATGAAAATGAACGGCCTCGATCTGCATGCCGCGCTTCGCCATGAGCCAGGCGGCGACCGGGCTGTCGATCCCGCCGGAAAGCAGGACGAGTCCCTTGCCGTTCGTGCCGAGCGGCAGACCGCCAAATCCCTTCAGACTGTCGTCGAAAATCAAAACGTCTTTGCGGCGCAGATGCACGTACAGCGAAACTTCCGGATTTTTCACGTCTACGCGTACCCGGTCCGGATAGGCTTCGAGGATAGCCTCTCCGATGTCGGCGGCCAATTCCGGGCTGGTGATGGGATAGGTCTTGTCGGCGCGCTTGCCGAAGACCTTGAAAGTGACGGGGCAGCCTTCGCGCAGACGCTGCTCCATCCAGGCCGCCGCCGCCGCGCGGATATCCGTCAGTTCGCGCGCCTGAATACGCCAGGCCTTGCTCACAGTCGATACGCCAAAGACCTTGAGGATCTGCCGGATCAGCCTCTCCTCCGCGGCGGCATCTTCCAGCGCCGGGCCGCAAGCGATCAGAAGGCCGCCGTCGGCCGCGATCCGCACCCCGCCGTCGCTCTGCACCGCCTGCGCCATCGCCGCGCGAATGCGCCGAAGCAGCGTCTTTTCAAAATACGGCTTGTTCATGCCTTTCAGCGCGATCTCGCCGTACCTGATGATCAGAATGTTTTGTGTGTTGATTTCAGTCAAGATGGCCTGCCTGCCGCCTACCGCGTCTGACCGATGCGCCGGAAGCGCTCCACGGCGCTCTTGAGCCGATCGACGACAAAATCCATTTCGTCCGGCGTGTTCATCACGGAGATTCCAAAACGGATCGCGCCCTCGGCTTCATCTTCCGTCAGGCCAATGGCGGCATAGGTACCGCGGGCCTTGGCCGTTTCCTTGCTCAGCGAAGCACAGGCCGAAGCCGTCGAAACGAAGATGCCGCTTTTTTCAAGTTCATGCAGCACGACTTCACCGCGCGTCCCAAGAAAACTTACATTCAGGATATACGGGCTTGAACATCCGGGCTTTCCTGTTACAGAAGCATCCTGCGGGCCGATGAATTTCACATCCGGAATTTCGGACACGATACCATCTAACAGACGCCTGCGGCAGGCATTCACCTGTTTGGCCTGAACGATGATGTCCGCCGTAGCGAGGCGCGCCGCCGTACCGAAACCCGCGATGCCGGGGACGTTTTCCGTACCGGCGCGCAGACCGCCTTCCTGCCCGCCGCCGTAAAGAAGCGAATGCAGCTTTGCGGGATTGCGTGCATACAGAGCGCCAATACCTTTCGGGCCATGAATCTTGTGCGCCGACAAGGAGAGCAAATCAACACGGCGAAACTCGCTGTTTTCGATATCGATCGAAATTTTCCCGAAGGACTGCACCGCATCGGAATGAAAGAGTATCTGCGTGTTCCGCTCTTTGTTGATCGCGCTGACCAACCGCGTCATTTCGTCAATCGGCTGGATAGTGCCGATCTCATTGTTGACATGCATGACGGAAACCAATCCGGTTTCAGCCGAAAGCAATTCGCGAAAGGCCTTGAGATCAACGAGACCCGGCTCATCGGTGTCCTTGGATTTCACAGGGATCTGCCGAACGCGCACGCCCTTTTCACCGAGCTCGGCGGCAGGATTCAGCACGGAGGGATGTTCCACGGCGGAGACAAGCAAATGTTTGTTCTGAGAAAAGGCTCCCTTAAAACAGGAGAACAGGGCCATGTTGTTGGCCTCTGTTCCGCCGCTTACAAAAACGATATTGGCCGGCTTGGCGCCAAGCGCAAACGCGACATGGTGCCGTGCCTGTTTCACCACGCGCTCCGCTTCCTGCCCTGCCGTATGCAGGGCTGACGGATTTGCGTAGTTTTCCGTCATGGCAAGCCAGACGGATTTCGCGGCCTCAGCCGAGACACGTGTTGTCGAGCAATTGTCCAAATAGATTCTCATCGCGTCTCCCGGCCGTGACTACTTCGCGTAGTCGACAGCCCTGGTTTCCCGCAGCACATTGACCTTGATCTGGCCCGGATACTCCATCTCGCTCTCGATCTTTTTGCTGATCTCGCGGGCGAGGAAGACGATATCCTTGTCACTGACCTCTTCGGGCTTGGCGATGATGCGAATCTCGCGCCCGGCCTGGATCGCAAAGGAATGGTCGACGCCCTTGGTCGTGTTGGCGATCTCTTCAAGCTGCTGCAGGCGCTTGATATAGGTCTCGAGCGTTTCCATGCGCGCGCCGGGTCTGGCGGCAGACAGCGCATCCGCTGCCGTGACGAGGACGGCCTCGAGGGTCTTGGCTTCATAATCCCCATGGTGCGCCGCCATGGAATCGATCACGATCTGAGTTTCCTTGTACTTGGTCAGGAGCTCGATGCCAAGGTCCACATGCGTCCCTTCGCGTTCATGATCGACGGCCTTGCCGATGTCATGCAGCAGTCCCGCACGCTTGGCTAATTTTGGGTCGAGTCCGAGCTCGCTGGCCATCAGACCTGCCAGCAAAGAAACTTCGACGGAATGCTTCAGCACATTTTGCCCATAACTCGTCCTGTACTTGAGGCGGCCAAGGAGCTTGATCAGCTCGGGGTGAATATTGTGCACGCCCGTATCGAAGCTTGCTTGTTCGCCCGCTTCCTTGATGATGTTTGCGACTTCTTTTTCGGCTTTGTTGACCATCTCTTCAATGCGCGAGGGATGAATACGCCCATCGACGATGAGCTTTTCCAAGCTGATCCTGGCGACTTCGCGCTTGACCGGATCAAAACCCGAAAGCACGACGGCCTCCGGCGTATCGTCAATGATGAGGTCAATGCCGGTCATGGATTCGATGGCGCGGATGTTGCGGCCCTCGCGTCCGATGATGCGTCCCTTCATGTCATCGCTCGGCAGCGGCACCACGGTGACCGTGATCTCGGCTACATGATCCGCCGCACAGCGCTGAATCGCGCCCGTGATGATTTCCTTCGCTTTGCGCTCGCCGTTTTCGCGAGCCTCGGCTTCGATCTCCTTGACGAGGACAGCGGCTTCGCCGCGCACGTCCCGTTCGATATTGCCCAGCAGGATCTGCTTGGCTTCTTCTTTCGTATAGCCGGAGATCTTTTCGAGCTCGTCGTTTTGATGGCCGATGGCCTGATCGAGTTCATCGTGCTTTGTTTGAAGGCCGTGTTCCTTTTTCTGGAGCTCTTCTTCCTTCGTTTCGATGCCTTCGATCTTGCGGTCTACGGACTCTTCCTTCTGGATGAGTCTGCGCTCCGACTTCGAAATCTCGAGTCGGCGCTGTTTGATCTCTTCATCGGTCTCTTTTTTGATACGATGCGCTTCTTCTTTTGCCTCCAAAATTTTCTCTTTTTTGGCGGCCTCCGCATTTTTTTCTGCGTCAAGAATTAGATTTTTTGCCTTTAATTCGGCATTGCCTATGGTTTTTTCTCCGATGGTCTTGCGAATGATATAGCCAACGAAAATCCCGATCACCGCGGCCAAGACGGGGATCACTACTGATAGAATATTATTTATTTGAAACACCTCCCTGTGATCAACAATCGATCTATATCCAAATGCGATGCGCGCCAAATTTCGCGCCGCAGGGTATCTGCCAAGCTGATAACTCCAGAACCATTATAATAGTAGGCTTGCCGCCTTGTCAAACAAATCAGAGTTTCATTCAAAGTCCGATGATACGATCGGCGATTTTCCCGAAATTGCGTTCGATATAATTGCCTTTTTGGAGCACGATAGGATATCCGGCATTCGCGGCGAAATGGATGGCGTCATCATGCTGTACGACGCCAAGCAGGGGGATTTTCATAATGTTCGTGATTTGCTCCACCGTTGGGAGCACTCCCACGCGCATGAAACTTTTGTTGACTTTATTGACAATATAAACGCGCCGGCTGATGCCTCTGGCACGGATCGTCTGATCTATCATGTCAGCATCACGAAGAGAAACATACTCTGGCGTCGTGACTATTACGGCCAAATCCGCACTCACGGAGGCCAGGCGAAGTTCGTTGTTTACCCCCGCGGGACCGTCTATGATGACATAGTCGAATTTGCTGCGAAGTTCCGAATACAGATCCTTGATCTGTTCTTCCTCGTATTGAAATTTCTCTTTGCGCTGAGTCGTGGCCAAAAGCCAAGTCGCCTGAAATCGTTTGTCGCGCACTAAGGCTTTTTCGAGCGGCACGACGCCGTTCAGTACATCGGTCACATCGAAGACCACCTTGTTTTCGAGGCCCATATAGATGTCGAGATTGCGCAGACCGATATTCATGTCGACGAGCGCGACCCGCAGGCCCCTCTCGCCCAGCGTCGCACCGAGATTCGCGGCGAAGATCGATTTCCCGACGCCGCCCTTGCCCGACGATATGAAGATCAGTTTACCCATATGCCTCTTTTCCGATTTGCGCGTTCACAAGCTTGTCACGCATTCATCATACCACTCGCCTTCAGGCTTGAGAACCCTCCGCCGCCGCCAACCACGACATGGTCTACAAGTTTGATGCCGATGAGCGTTCCGGCCTCACTGATGCGCTGCGTCATCTTGTAATCATCGTCACTCGGTGCCGGATCGCCGCTCGGGTGGTTGTGCACGAGGATGATCCCCGCCGCACCGCGCCGTACCGCCGGGCGAAACACGTCTTGAGGAACCGCCGGTGCGGAGGTAATGCCGCCTTTCGCAACTAATTCCTTGCCGATCATCTCGTGCTTCGCGTTCAGAAGCACCGTATACAGATACTCCTGTTTCTCTCCGGCAAATTCTGCCGAGAATATTCCGGCAATGTCCTCCGGACAGATGATGCGATTCCGGTTCATCGCGCCGGCAGATGAGATGCGTGTGCCAAACTCCGCCGCAGCAAGGATACGCGCCGCTGTCGCTTCGCCGATGCCTTTGATCTGTATCAGTTCCTCGGGGGATATCTCCTTCAAAGAGACAATGCCCCCGTCAAAATGAGACAACACTTTCGCTGCAAGCGAGAGCGCGCTCGACTCCGTTGTACCCGAACCGATGATCAGCGCGAGCAATTCCGCATTGGACAGATTTTTGCTGCCCTGCCCCAGCAGCTTTTCCCGTGGCCTTTCGGGCGTGGGAAGATCTTTGATTCCTGACATGACCGCTCCTTTCCGGTGCGGCCGCCTCGCAAGCAATTTACATATTATTCCATTTCGCCGGAGATGTCAAGCGATTTTTTCTCCATTTCGCAAAGAATTAAATCGAGCACTTCTGCAATCCCAAGCTGATCCGTCTCCAAAAGGATGGCATCCTCCGCCTGTATCAGCGGGTTCAGCTCGCGTTCCGTATCATCCCGGTCACGTTTCAAGATATCGGCAAGAACATCTTCAAAGCTCTCGTCCATCCCTTTTTCCCGGAGTTCTGCATGTCGGCGCCCGGCGCGCGTCTCGGGCGACGCCGTGATGAAAAATTTGAAACGGGCATCCGGAAACACATTGGTTCCGATATCCCGTCCGTCCATGACGACGCTCTTGCGTGTACCCATCTCACGCTGCATTGCAACCAATTTTTCGCGAACGAGCGGAAGCGCCGAGTATTTTGACGCAGCCATTGTGACTTCGGGTGTGCGAATCAGCCCGGATACGTCTTCCCCGTCAAGCAATATACGCCCGCCGTCCAGATCGATCTCAGTCTTGTCAAGCACATCTTGCAGTCCCGGTGATGCGGACTCTGCCGAGGATATTCCCTGCCGAAGAAATTTCAGTCCGATGGCCCGATACATCGCCCCTGTATCGATATAATCGATGCCGAGCGTCTCGGCCGCCAATTTCGCGGCGGTACTCTTGCCAGCGCCCGAAGGCCCGTCTACCGCGACCACAAACGGCGGCAATGCCCGAAGTTTTTCAATTCGAGAATCGCGTGCGCTCAAAATTATTTCTCGGGTTTTCGCTTTTTTTTGTCATCGACGAGAAGTTTTTCAATCTCGCGCCGAAAGCTCTCCGCATCCGTAAACTGCCGGTATACCGAGGCAAACCGGACATAGGCTACATCATCGAGGTTGCGCAGATGTTCCATGACATACTCGCCGATGATCGTGCTGTCCATCTCTTTCAGCATCAGGTTGGAGAGGCCTTTTTCGATGTCGGACACGATCTTCTCGATCTCGTCCATCGGCACCGGCCTTTTTTCGCAGGCCTTGATGATGCCGTTCATCATCTTCATTCGGTCGAAAGACTGACGGCTGCCATCCTTCTTCACGACGATGAGAGGGATCTCCTCGATCTTCTCATAGGTCGTGAAGCGGCGGCCGCATTTTTCGCACTCCCGCCGCCGCCGGATCGCCTGACCCTCGTCGGTAGGACGTGAATCGACGACCTTCGAGTCAGGATATCCGCAATACGGGCATTTCATAATTTTTTATTTCCCTACAGCTTTTTTCGCGGTTTCACAGAGTCCGGCAAATCCTGCTGCATCGGAAATCGCCATTTCTGAAAGCATCTTCCGGTTGATGACGATGCCTGACTTGCGCAGACCGTCCATCAGGCGCGAGTAGCTGATGCCGTTGATACGAGCGCCGGCGTTGATGCGGGCGATCCACAGGCGACGATATTCGCGTTTCTTGTTTTTGCGTCCGACAAATGCGGAAGCGAGCGAGCGCAGGACCGCAGGATTGGCCGCGCGGAAAACCTTGCTTTTTTGCCCGTAAAAACCTCTTGCGGCTTTCAGGATCTTCTTATGTCTTTTGTGGGCGTTGACGCCCTTCTTTACTCTTGCCATTTTGTATTCCTCCTGTCGTCATTCGCCGGCTTGACCGGCGAATCCACACGTCTTCCTACTTCGCCATCGCGCGCTTGATGCGCTTGAGATCCGCCTTGGACAACAAGGTGGCCTGCCTGAGTCCGCGTTTCCGCTTCGCTGATTTCTTGTTCAGGATGTGGCTCTTGTACGCCTTGTTGCGCTTTGCCTTGCCGCTCGCCGTGAGGCGGATGCGTTTCATCGCACCGCGGTGAGATTTCATTTTGTTTTTTGCCATGTCTTTCCTCCTTAACTCCTACAAATCCAGTTCGTCGGAAGGCCCTTTTTTTCTGGGTTGCTTCCCGGCGGGATTGGTTTCTTTTTTGGGCGCCTTTTCAGCCTGCGGCGCTTCTTTGACCGCTGCTTCTGTGGCTGCTGCTTCTGTATTCTCAGACTTTGATGCCTTTTCTTTTTTTGGCGGGACCGGGTTGACGATCATGATGAGGCTCCGCCCTTCGAGCGCCGGTCTCTTTTCCGGCAACCCATATTCTTTGATCACTTCAACAAAGCGATCCATGACTTCAAAGCCGCGATCCGTACGCCCGCGCTCGCGTCCTTTGAAACGCAGGCTCACCTTGAGCTTGTCGCCATCCGTCAGGAAGCGCTTGGCCATATTTGCCTTTACATCCAAGTCATGCTGATCGATGAAGGTCGATAGTCTGATTTCCTTGATCTCGATGACACGCTGCTTTTTCTTGGCCTCTTTCTCACGCTTTTGCTGGTCATAGCGGTATTTGCCAAAATCCATGACCTTCGCAACCGGAGGCTTTGCCGTCGGTGAAATCAAAACCAGATCCAGACCCCTGCGATCCGCCAGCGAAAGCGCCGCCTCGCGCAGCATGATGCCTGCCTGCTCACCGTTTTCGTCAATGACGCGAAGTTCATTGGCGGTGATTTCCTCGCCGACAGGATTGCCCTTTGGCCGGACATCCCTCGTGTTTCCTTGTTTAATCATTTACCTCCTTAAAAAATAAAAGCGAATGCAATATTCGCTTCACGTTTCGCAAAATCAGCGCCGCCGATTTGCCCTACGATGAACCTGCCTGCCGATGCCGACGAGGTGAGAAGCGAAAGACTTCTTCTTTTTCAGTGATTCTACCACAAGCACAAACGCAGCGCAAGCGGCAATTTGCGCGCGAATGGAGATTGTCCGTTAATTAAATAGTATCATGCCGAAAAAGGTGACGGTGTTTTGGCCGTTGATGTACTTGAACCCCGCGTCCTTCGCCGTCTGCATCACATTGATGCCGCAGGCTTCGATCGGCGTGAACAGCTTCTCCGGGTGCCGGCACGGGATATCGGGGTAGGAGCAGGTCTTGCAGCCATAACATCCGCCGCCGCCGAAAATGCGGTAGTCGGTCAGCCCGGCGTCTTTCGCATAGCCGTCAAAATCGAGAAGCAAATCGCAGAGCATGCGCCCCCCGTCCATCATGCCCTCCCAATCGAAAGAGTCCGCGACATGCTTGACCGTATTGACAAGGATGCCGTTCGCAAAATGTTTGCACACCGCCTCAAGCTCTTCGACACTGCCGCAGACCGGCGGGCAATTCCACGCGCGGCCATAGCGCCCGCAGCTGTTTTGCTCGCACATCGCGCGCACCTCATCCGTAAAAGTCAGAATGCCGAGATCAAAAAAATCCGCCTGATTGACGTTTTCCGTAGTCCGAATCTGCCCGAGCAGACGCTCGCCTTGCTCCGTGCTTGTGTTCGTTGTCATCTCTCTCATCTTCCTTTCAGTACACAGCTTCAAAACATCATTGTTTCCATAAATAGATTGTTGAAATCTTTGTGGGCTCCGAGATTGATTTCCACGGCTCCGTCTCCCGCACATAGAGCCGGCAAATTGTCGGTCTGGCCCGTGGTATGCAGCAGGCACGCATCGACACATCCGCCGAGTGAGGTATTGCCCGCGAAACGTATCCTGCCTCGCATCGTATCCGGGATCAGACCTGTGGCAAAGGCGCTTTCGAGATCGATGTTTTGGCCGAAGCCACCGGCGAGGTAAAACGTCCCCGGCAGTTCGCCCATCTCCGCGATCAGAATATCGATGCCGGCACGGATAGCGCCCTTGGCGAGCTGAAACTCGCGGACGTCTTTTTGCGTGAATACGATCTGAGGGTTGTCCGGGGTTTCCTCTTCAATGACAAGAGCTTTCATAGTCCGGTCGTTTGATGCGTCAAACTTGAGGTCTATCGCCTGCTCAAGACCTTTGGATGAAAACGCACCGGTAGTTTCGACCAGTCCGGCGTCAAGCAACTTGGCGACAAGGTCGATCACACCCGACCCGCAAATTCCCTGCGCCGGAGCATCGCCGATCGTCCTGACCGAAAAGCCCCCTGTCATTCCCGCGCCGTCCCCTGTCATTCCCGCGCAGGCGGGAATCCCCACAGCGTAAATAGCACCCTCCGTCCCACTCATGCCGCAAGTGATATTGCCGCCTTCGAGGGCGGGCCCGGCTGCAGTGCTCGTCGTGATCATACGCCCGCGGCAACGGAAAGCGATCTCCCCGTTTGTTCCCATATCGACAAGCATGAAGGAAGCATCCTCTGCTGTTTCCCAGTGCTTTTGGATATGGACAAGTCCGGAAACGATGTCCCCTCCGACGAAAGAAGATATATATGGATATATCAAAACAGGGCAGTCGAGCGTGTCTGTCCCTAAGACGCGCGCGTAAGTGTACGCCGGCTCGATCTCATACTCCGCTTCGAACGGCGCGAGCCCAAGCGAACGGCAGCGCAGGTTCAGCAGCAAATAACTCATAGTCGTATTGCCGGCAATGACGATCTTGACAACGTTCAGCTTGCCCGGCCCGGCCTCCCCGATGATCCCGGTGATCGCCCGGTCCAGCGCCTCCGTGATGATACCTGAAAGCAGCGATGCATCATCCATCGAAATATTGATGCGGGAGAGGACGTCGGCGCCGTAGGGACGCTGCGGGTTTGTAAACGCGCGCACACCGAGCTGCCTGCCGCTGCCCGTGTCGAGCGCGCGGACGACCACCGTCGTCGTGCCGATATCTATCGCAAAGGCCGCCAGACCCGAATCGGGCGATAGGTGAGCGTCATCTTTGGGCGCCGCAGATTCCGTCAGGATGTCCTGCCCTTCGCCGGGCGCGAGGATGAATACCTCGGCGTCTTCCTCGGCTGTGGTTTTGCAGGCTTGCAGCTCGCGGCCGTTCACGCGCACCTTGCACTTGCCGCAGGTACCGCGCCCGCCGCACGGCGCTTCGATCGGAAGCGCTGAGGCGCGGATCACATCAAGCAGGTTTGAGCCCCGGCTCACCTCCGCCGTGACCCCCTGTTCAGGAAAAGAAATCTTTACGTTCATAGGCGATATTGTAGCATATACAGCGCCCCGTTCCTGGTAAAAGTATATCTTGTTTAGTACGGTTTTTTTTCGGGGCGGTCGCCGACTTTGTCCAATCTTTTGAGGACGCTGCCGCAGCGGCAGGGCTCCGGCAGGAAGCGGCTATGGTCACCCGTGCGGTAGCGGATCAGAGGCATGGCCTGCCGCGTCAGGGTGGTGAACACCACCTCGCCGTATTCGCCATCCGGCAGAACCGCGCCGGTGTCCGGGTCTACGATCTCAAACAGCAGATCCGCCTCGCGCGGGTGATAGCCTTCCCTCACGCCGCAGGCCATCGCTCCGCCGAGTCCCATCTCGGTCATACCATAATGTTCAAAGGCTTTGCACTCCCAAAGGGTTTCGATATCTTTGAGGTCTTCGTCCGAAACGAACTGTGCGGAGAGCAATACCGTTCGCATCTTCGCTTTGATAGCGGCGTCTCCCGCAGATTTTCGCGCGAGTCTTGCTGCCGTCCGGGCCGTCATCAGCCCCGTCGTCACGCCATAGGTCCTCATGACTTCAAGTGTCTCTTCATCACGGCTGCCGTCCGCAGGGATAGCGCCGATCCGAACGGCGCGGGAGCCAATGCGCTCTACACCGAGCGCAACAAGATCGCCGACCGATCCGGGCCGTTCGCACGGCATCAGGACGAGAAAGACGTCGGAGGGTCCGGTCATGACCGGCAGGCCATGATGGATATAGTCGGCCATCAGTTCCTGATCGGCTTCCGTGAACCAAACGCGCTTGGGCTCGCCCGTCGTGCCGGTGGTCGAAAGCGGCTGCAAGGTGACTATGCGGCTCACGTCCCGGGCAGGTACACAAACCATGCGCGCACCCTGCGCAGCCAAATCTTCCGGCGTGGTAAAAGGAAGCAGCGCCAAATCGTCAAGAGACATCAGTCCTTTGCCGCCCCTGAACCAATCGGCAATCCCCGCAAAGCGTTCTCTGTAAAACGAACTGTTTGACAGTGCATATGCTACGGTCTCACGCAGGCGTTCGAGCTGCCACGCCTCAAGACTTCCCCTGTCCAAAACAGCGCCCGGCGGCAGACCGATCTTTTCCGCGATCCAGTCATCTACGATCATGGGTTTTCCCGTCCTCCGCTCCGCAGCGCCTCTGCGAAGCGCCGGATCTTTTCCGGATCCTTCACGCCGTCCGTTTCAACGCCGCCGCTGACATCAACGCCAAAAAGCGGCAAGTCCAGGACCTCCGAAACATTTTCGGGATTCAGGCCGCCGGCGACGAAGAACGGCAATTTGGTCAGCGTGCCGTTTGCGGCGGCCTCGCGCAGTACCCCATGATCGAAGGACTTGCCGGTGCCGCCTGCGCCATTGTCGAAGAGGAGGAATGTGGATTGCGGGGCGGCGCCCTGGGTGACAGAGGCCGGGGCCGCTGTGACAGAGGCTGGGGCCGCAATGACAGAGGCTGAGCCCGCTATGACAGAGGCGGCATTTGTCACGGGTACTGCTTTGATGATCGCGGTATCCGCTGCGCCGCTTGAGCGCAATAGATTTTTCAGCGCAAGCACATAATCCGCATCCTCACTTCCGTGCAGCTGTACGGCTCCGATCGTACCTTCCAGAACGAGATCGGCGATGAGGCCGGGCTCTGCGTTCACAAAGACGCCGACCGTCACGATGTGCGGGTTTATTATATTACGCAAGGTGCGCGCCTGATCCGGCGTTACATAGCGGTGGCTTTTTTCGGCAAAAACAAAACCCGCATAGTCCGGGAGTACTTCGTTCAGCACGTCTGCATCTTCTTCGCGAAAGATGCCGCAGATTTTGATTTTTGGGGATCCCTGGTCGGCGCCCGGGATGACAATACGGCGGCTCATGAACGCAATTCCCTTAGCATCGCAGCCTTGTCCTCCGCTCGCATCAGAGTCTCACCGATCAGCACGGCGTCCGCACCGGCCTCGCGCACCAAGCGCACATCTTCTGCGGTCTTGATACCGGACTCCGCAACAAAGAGCACGCCGTCAGGAATGAACTCCCGCAGCCGGGCGGTCAGGCTCGTATCGACGTCAAAGGTCTTCAGATCGCGATTGTTGACTCCTATCACATGCGCACCCGCACTCACAGCGAGCCGCGCTTCCGACTCGTCGTGCACTTCCGTGAGAGTCCCGAGGCCGAGCGCCGATGCGGTTTCCAAATACAGAGGCAATTCATCTCCGAGCAGGGAGACGATGAGTAGCGCTGCCGCCGCGCCGAGCGCTTTTGCCTGATAGAGCTGATATGGATCGACGACAAAATCCTTGCGGAGTACCGGTATCTTCACAGCCGCCGCGATCTCTTCAAGATACTCGTCGCTGCCAAGAAAGCGCGTCGGCTCCGTCAGCACCGAGATCACATCCGCACCCGCCGCCTCGTATTCCGCCGCGATCCCGAGATAGGGAAAATCCACGGCGATGACGCCTTTCGAAGGCGATGCTTTTTTCACCTCGCAGATGAAGGATATGCCAGGCGAAGCGAGCGCCGCTTCAAATCGCTCCTCTGCAAAGACCGCCTCGGCGCGGATCATCATCTCTTCTTCCGGGACACGCACCTTGTCCTGCGCCACACGCACTCGCGCGCTGTCCGCCAATTCGTCTAATATCGTTGCCATATTCCCTCTATTATATAATTTGTGATTCCTTCATGCTATTCGCCCGACAAGCGTACAAATCGCTCGAGCTGAGAGAGCGCTTTGCCGCTGTCGATCACCTCCGCCGCGATGCCGATCGCTTCGTCCATAGCTACCCCCTGCCGGCCGATATGGATCGCTGCCGCCGAATTCAGCAGGACAGCGTCCCGCCTCGCACCCTGTTCACCCGCGAGCACCGCCCGCGTGATCTCCGCATTTTCCTGCGGCGACCCGCCGACCAACTCGTCCTTGCCGTGCAGTTTCAGACCGAACTGTTCGGGTTCGATCACAAAGGAGCGCGTGAAGCCGTTGCGCACTTCACACACACTCGTTGGGGCGCTGGCCGAGATCTCATCGAGTCCGTCCTGCCCAAATACGACGAATGCATTTTTCACGCCGAGTTCCACAAGGACCTTGGCCATCGGCTCGACCAATTCTTCCTCGTAGACGCCGAGCAATTCCATATTGGCGCCCGCTGGGTTGACAAGCGGTCCGAGTACATTGAAGATTGTCCGGATGCCGAGTTCACCGCGCACCGGCGCCACATATTTCATCGCTATATGATAATTTTGCGCAAACAAAAAACAGAGTCCTATCTCTTTCAGCAGCGAAAGGCTCTTCTCCGGAGGCACCGTGATATCGACGCCGAGCGCCTCCAATACATCCGCCGCACCGGACTTGCTCGTGGCAGCCCTGTTCCCATGCTTCGCCACAGGGATCCCCGCCGCCGAGACGACGATGGCTGACGTCGTCGAAATATTGAACGAGTTTGAATGGTCGCCGCCCGTCCCTACGATTTCGAGCACATCCATGTCATGCAGCAACCGCACACAATGTTTGCGCATGCCGAAAGCCGACCCTGTGATCTCCGCCGGCGTCTCGCCCTTGACGCTCATTGCCGTCAGATAAGCCGCCATCTGAATGTCAGTAGCGCCCCCGCTCATGATCTCATCCATGACCTGCTCAGCGACCTCGTAGCCGAGATCCTCGCGCGCAGCCGCCTTCTTTATCGCTTCTTTGATCATCATGCCACCTCCAGAAAATTGCGCATGATGCGCCCGCCCATCGGCGTCAGGATCGATTCGGGATGAAATTGCACACCAAAAATCGAATAATCCCGATGCGCCGCCGCCATGACTTCATCATCCCCGGAACGCGCTCCTACAATAATAGTATCCGGCACCGTCTCTTCGAGGACCGCCAGCGAATGATATCTGCCGACTTCGATACACTTAGGAAGGCCGTCAAATATTTTGATTGACGTGTCAATCTCTACGGTTGACGTCTTTCCGTGCATCAATTCTTTTGCATAGGATACCGTCGCGCCAAAAGCCTCACAGATCGCCTGATGTCCCAGACACACTCCAAAGACCGGGATACGCGCCGCCGCCCATTTGATGAGCTCTATACAAACGCCGGCGTCTTCCGGGCGCCCGGGGCCCGGTGACAGCACGATATGTGACGGATTCATTCCGACCAATTTCTGCGCGGAAAAATCATCGTTTCTCACGACGCGGATATCTTCGGCGCTGCCCATTTCAAGGAGCTGTGTACCTATCTGCTGGTACAGGTTGTATGAAAAACTATCATAGTTGTCTACAAGCAGGATCATTTTGCCTCTCCCCCTTCCTCTACCGTGTCATAGTCGAGCGGCTGCTCAACACCGGCGGCCTCCTCGATCGCGCGTACCACGGCGGCGAGTTTGCGACCGCACTCGGCATATTCATTTTCCGGCACGCTGTCCGCCACGATGCCGGCGCCCGAACGAATGAATATCCTGTCGTTTTTCTTGTAGGCGATACGGATCGCAATACAGGTATCCATATCTCCGTCGAGCCCGATATAGCCAACCGCACCTCCATAGATACCGCGCCGCTTCCCTTCGAGCTCGCCGATGATCTGACAGGCTCTGATCTTGGGCGCGCCCGAAAGCGTTCCTGCCGGGAGCAAGGCCGAGATCGCATCTACAGCGTCCTTGTCAGCACGGATCTCACCCGCTACCGTAGAGCCGATGTGCATGACGTGAGAAAAGCGCTCGATGGTCATATATTTTTCCACGGCCACGCTGCCAAATTTCGAAATGCGGCCGATGTCGTTTCGGCCAAGATCAACGAGCATATTGTGCTCCGCCAATTCCTTGGGATCCGAAAGCAGGTCTGCTTCGAGCGCCGCATCTTCCTCCGGCGTCTGCCCGCGACCGCGCGTTCCAGCGAGCGGGAAGGTATAGAGGTTTCCTTCGCGAAGTTTCACAAGCGTTTCCGGCGCCGCGCCCGCGATCTCGATTTCATCGCTCGAAAAGTAGAACATATAGGGTGACGGATTTGTCCGGCTCATGATCTGATACGTCTCAAACAAACTACCCGTCGCACCCGCCTCGAGGCGATTCGAAAGCACGACCTGAAAGATATCACCTTCGAAGATATGCCGTTTTGCCGCGCGCACCATCGCGCCATAGCGGCCCTGCCCAAACAGCGCGCGCCATTCGCTCGTCAGTGCAAGTTTTTCCGGAGCCGCTTTTTCGCCGCCAAACACGATGTCCCGCAGATGCGAAATTTCGGAGGCCGCGCGGTTGTAGTTTTCATCGAAAGTGTCCGTCAGCATATTGACGATGAAGATGACCGTCTTTTCGTAGCGGTCAAAACAAACCACCTTGTCAAAGAGCATGAGGTCAATGTCCTGAAAGTCTTCTGCATCCTCTTCGCCAAGTGCGATCTTTGGCTCCGCATACTTGATGAAATCATAAGAAAAATATCCGACAAGCCCGCCCGTGAACGGCGGCAGGCCTTCGATTTTCGGGCTGAGGTTGTCTGCCAGCACCTTGCGAATCTGTACCGCCGGATCCTTTGTTTCGATCTCAAAGGAAGCGCCGCCCCGGATAGTCATGACGCCGTCCTTGCAGGTGATCCCCATTTTCGGATCGTACCCTATGAAGGTATAGCGCCCCGTATCCGCCTCGTCTTCCAAGCTTTCAAGGATGAAGCACTGCTTGGACAAGCGCTTCAGTTTCAAGAAACAATCTGCCGGCGTGATATCTTCTGCCGGCATGCTCAGGCTGATGGGCACGCGCCTGTAGCCGGACGCTATACGCTCGGCGTCCTCCTTGCCCGGACTGATGTTGTAGTTTTCGCTCACTGTCTTTCCTTTCCCGCATTCCGCCGCAACAAAAAAGCTTTTGTACCGACATAATGTGCCGGGACAAAAGCTTTGTATCGCTCCTGCGGTGCCACCCTGCTTGACGTCTCCTCCTGCTCGCCTTTCGGCTTTTGATTTTAACGCCCACTCGTATGGTTGAAACCTCGGAAAGTCCATTCGCTGCGATCCGTCCGCCTCCTTTCCACCGCCGGAAGCTCTCTGGTCTTTGGGATCTTTGCAGTTACTATTCTTTCGTCACAGATCTCGTCGGTATTTATTTGTGACTGTATTTTACCGCGCTTGCCTCTGCACGTCAACCATTCAAATCCCCTCAAATTCCGATTCTGATTCACCGTGCAGTCCCCTTTCTGCGAGTGAGGCAAACAAGATTTGAAGGACCAACAGTATGAGCGTCGGGATCGTGAACCAGTCGGTCATCACCATGAGCGTTTGCGTATCTTCCGCGAGGAGGAAGAGAACGATGGAAAGCGCTGCCGCCAAGGCCGTCAAAACCGTACAAAACAATCCTTTGGTTTTCGCTTCCTGTCTTTCCGGCGCCGCCGATCTTTCGGCAAGCCCGTATTCGTCCGCCGCATTTTCATCGTAGTCATACACGGTTTCCCCTCTGACTCTGACAAGGATGCGATGCATGATCACGAAGATCGCGCCAATCGCACCCAAAATGGCCATGATCAAATTGAGAAGCGCCCACACATCTCCCCGTCCTCCGGCCCTGAGCGGGATTTCCCTGCCTCCGATCTTCCACGCCGGAATGCCGAGGGCTTTCAGGCTCTTTAGCGTATCCTCATTTAGCTCTGCCCTCGTCTTGAGTACTTCATTCTCTATGGCGATCACGCGCGGCGTCGCCTCATCCGATTCGCCTGCAAAGACGACACCCGTCATACAGGCGCTGAAACACAATGCTGCGATCATCACGAACGCAAAAGTTCTTTTTTTCAAATCCTTTTTTCTCATTTCACCTACACCCTTTCCATCCTTTCGTCAAATTGCGACTGTCCAATATCTATCTGTCGGATCAAGAATTCGGCCAGTCATAATAACCGTAAGGCATGGGGTAACCCACGGGTCAAGTGTTTTTTTACAGGAGGGTGTTTACTTTTGTTTTATGCGGATGGATATACGCATCAGATAATTGTTTGGATCGCGGATGGAGATTTCGTTGAGGATGTAGGATTCGTATGCGGGTCCGCAGATTTCGAGATCGTGTTCATTTATATATGCGATCAGCCTTCGGTACAGTTTGTCATTTTTGCCGTAGCCGCTGCGAATATATCCCGTTACATAAAGCCCCCCGGGTTTTGTATCCGAAGCATAGGGATTGTTGAAATAGAAATAGTCAGGGCCGTTCCAGTCGCCCTGCCGGATACGCTGTGCGGAGAATATCCCCCAGGCGGAGTAGTTCAAATCGATATCGTTTTCTGATTTTTGGCAATAACGATAAAAATTTATCAGATTGTCCTGGACCGTGCGCCCGTTTGAATAATCGTTTTGCGGACCGAGAAAGATGCTTTCTGCACCCTGCATGCACACTCCGATCGCCCTTTCGTCAATGCCGGCGGCATCTTCGATAGTTGTTTTCAGCGTCATAAGGAGTTTGCGTGCTTTGATCAAATCTTCGATATTGTTGTCGATATGCTGGGTCTGTTCCGAAAGCGCCATCACTATGCTTTCCGGCGTCCGGTTTTGGGCGATTTCGTTGATTTCCTTCAGAGACATCCCCAGCGATTGAAAAGTATGGATGATATTGACGAGCGCAAGCTGCTCGTCGGAATAATATCGGTAATTGTTTTCGCCCCGGGCTACAGGACGAACGAGTCCGATCTTGTCATAGTGGATCAGGGTGTCCCTCGTCACTCTTGCGAGACTTGCCATCTCGCTGATTGAAAGAAATCCATTTTCCATGGCATATCGTCATTGGTTTGAGCCGTTCTTGCTTTCGCTCTCGTCTGCCTCAGCGGCCTTCGCGGCTTCCGCGCCGGTAGCTTCTCTCGCTGTGTCGACGGAGACATCATCGCTCGCGCTATAGTTTCCCTCCGGCGGTACCGCAGTTTCGGTCACTTCCGGGGTCTTTGAGCATCCCGCCAAAATCGACAGAGACAAAACACAGGTGATGGCAAGCATCAGGATGGTTTTCGTAATTTTCATTTTCTGTTCCTTTCTTCAACACGATAGAGTACTTCGTTGATACAACTGATGTAAACATTATAAATTTAAAAACTAAATTGAATCTTAAACTGCTCTGCAATGTTTTCTGAAATTGTCTCCCCCTATCGTGTATAATATCCTCCATGGACATCATCCAATTCATCACTGATTTGATGCGCGATCCGCGCAATTCAATAGCACAATGGATCACCGATCTTGGCCCCATTTGGGTCTATACCCCCTTGTTCCTCATCATCTTCGTGGAAACCGGCCTCGTGATCACGCCGTTTCTGCCGGGCGACTCGCTGCTGTTTGCAGCCGGTGTTTTCGCAGCTCCGGGCGGCGGCCTCAACCTCTTCGCACTGATTGGCATCCTATGCGCCGCCGCGATACTCGGAAACACATCCAACTACTGGATAGGACGCAAGATCGGACGCACCATCATCAACTCCGGACGCATCAAAGCGCTCACGCCGGAACGCCTCGAAAAAGTCCAGGCGCTGTTTGACAAGTATGGCGTACTCGCCGTCGTGGTCACGCGCTTTTTGCCAATCATCCGCACCTTTGCCCCCTTTCTCGCCGGGGTGGGCGGCATGCACTTCGGTCGCTTCACTCTATTCAACATCATCGGCGGTGTGCTTTGGGTATCGATCTTCACGCTTCTGGGCTACTTCTTCGGAGGCATCCCCTTCGTGCAGAAAAATTTCGAACTCATCATCATCGCCATAGTCGTGATCAGTTTCATCCCCACAGTAGCCGGCCTGCTCAAAGTCCGCCTCGGAAAGAAAAAACCGAATTAGCGCCCCTTGCGACCGGATGCCATGAACGCACTTCGAGATCATAATTTATAATCAGCGGAAATGGCGAATATTATCATCATTTCCGCTGATTATAAATTTTGAAATATAGCACGTGAAATGCACTTAATGGCATATTATTATTGAAATTTAAAACTATATATGCTATATTTATTGAAAATGATGTTTGCACGGAAATATTATAATCCGCGAAAAACATGTATTTACACCGCATTTCCGCTGATTATAGAGGAGGTTCACCATGTCTCTCGTAGGACGAAAACGCGAAAAGGACACCTTGAAAAGATATTTCGCTTCAAAGGAATCGGAATTTGTTGTGGTTTACGGCAGGAGGCGTGTGGGGAAGACCTATTTGATCAGGCAGTATTTTGACGATGCGTTTTTCTTCTATGCTACAGGCGTAGCGCCGGAACAGTCTGTCAAGCCAAACCTCAAAGCGAATCTGGAGCGCTTCGGAAAATCACTGGAGCAATACGGAATGCCGGGCGAAAGAGAGCCGGCATCCTGGATGGAAGCTTTCGACCGGCTCGCGGAAGGCATTGCCCGCGCCGGCACATCGGGTCGAAAAGTGATCTTCCTTGACGAAATGCCATGGATGGACACACCGAAATCGAAGTTCATTTCCGCACTTGAATATTTCTGGAACGCTTTTGCCTCTGCCAGAAACGATATTCTCTTAATTGCCTGCGGATCCGCCGCGACATGGATGACACAAAAAATCTTCAAGAACAGAGGGGGGCTGCACAATCGCATTACGGGAAAAATATTGGTACGGCCTTTCAATCTGAATGAGTGCGAAGCGTATTTTCAAATGCGAGATATCGTGATCGACAGAAAAGATATCGCGCAGGCGTATATGATTTTCGGCGGCATCCCCTATTATTTAAGTTACTGGGACAAACGTTACGGTCTTCCGCAAAATGTGGACCGAATCGTTTTTCACGAGGATGCACCGCTGAAATATGAGTTCGAAAATCTCTATGCTTCACTCTTCAAAAATTCTGAGTATTATTTGGAAGCGATCGCTGCGCTCAGTGAGAAAGCAAAGGGATTGAGCCGCGACGAATTGGTGGCATCGCTTTCGCAAAAAGACGGAGGCGCTGTCAGCGAAATGCTGAGCAATTTGGAACTAAGCGGGTTCATCCGATATTATTCCCTCTTCCCCGGAAAGACGAACGGCGGCCTATATCAATTGATCGACAATTTCTCCTTGTTTCATCAGACATTCATCAAGAACAATGCGGGAGACAATGAACATTTTTGGAGCGATCTTCACGAAACGCCAAGGATGAATACGTGGCGTGGATACGCTTTTGAGCAGCTCTGTCTCCGGCATACCGATCAAATCAGGTCGGCGCTCAGTATTGGCGGCGTGGCTGCCGACATCTATTCCTGGCGCAGCAAGGTCAGTAAGCCCGGTGCGCAAGTGGATCTTGTGATCGCTCGTGCGGATCGGATCGTCAATCTCTGCGAAATCAAATTTGCAAAATATGAGTTTGAAATCAAAAATGAGTATGCGGAGAAACTGAAAAACAAGCTATTTGCTTTTGGAAACGAAACGCAAACTACCGGGACGCTGCATCTGACATTTGTAACGACATATGGCGTAAAGCAAAACCGATATTCCAACATGGTGCAGTCGGAAGTCACGCTGGAGGCACTGTTTGCACCGGATTTTCGTGATTAGCGCCCGCCATCCCGCAGCAAATATAGCTATCCTGTGATGATTTGTGCTACAATTTTTCTATTCAGCACGCACTATTAATAAGGAGAAATGTTCAAATGAAAGAAGGAAACCGCGTCGTCATCCTAATCACAGGCACCATCATGCTGCTCTTCCTTGGTCTGATTTATGCCTGGTCCATTTTCCGCGCTCCGCTCACGGCCATCTTTGAGAATTGGTCGCCGACGCAGATATCGCTGACCTTCAGCATCTCCATAGTTTGCTTTTGTACCGGCGGATTTTTGGCGGGCAAGCTTTCCGCGAAACTCCGGCACCGAACGATACTGCTGATCTCGGCCGCAAGCATCCTGGTCGGCTTTGCAGTCATCACCTTGCTCTTTGACGAAAACGCGCCTGCAAAGACCCTCACGGTACTTTATATTTTCTATGGCATCCTCGGCGGCGGCGGCGTTGGTCTTTCCTACAATACGCTCCTTGGCGTCGTTGCCCGCTGGTTTCCCGGCAAGACAGGGATGGCGTCGGGCATCTTGCTACTGGGCTTCGGCATCGGCGGGCTGCTGCTCGGCAACATAGTCACCGCGCTGAGCGAGTCCGCAGGTATCCGTTATACATTTATTATTCTTGGAGTGATCCTGGCGGTCATCATTGCGCTCGGTGCCTTTATTGTGAAAATTCCAAATACAGCAGCCTCTGCGGCAAAGCCCGGAGCGGCCACCGCCCCCGCAGACGAGCCGCGCAGCTACACGCTCGGAGAGGCAGTGAAGACCGGATCCTTCTGGTTCATCTTCTTGTGGAGTTTGTTCATGTGCATCGGCGGCTTGCTCGTCATCAACAGCGCCGCGCCGATCGCCGTCAAATTTGGCGCGATTGCCACCTTGGGTCTGATCGTCTCCGTGTTCAACGGCGTGGGCAGACCACTGCTCGGAACCTTGTATGACCGTATCGGCCGAAATGCCTCCATGACGCTCAACACGCTGATCATGCTGATCGGCGGGCTCATCCTCATCCTCGGATCCGCAACAGACAACAAGGTATTCATCCTGATCGGACTCCCACTCATCGGGATCTGCTACGGCGGCACGCCTTCTCTGCTCTCGGCGGCCACAAACAAATTTTTCGGTCCGAAGAATTATCAGGTCATACTCGGCGCCGTCACCTTCAATCTCGCGATAGCCGCCATCATCGGCCCGCTGCTCTCGAGCAAACTGCAGGAACTATCGGGAGGAGAGTACACGACGTCCTTTATCATGCTGATCATCGTCGCCGTGATCGCCTTCGTCATCAACCTGCTGCTGACAGCATTTAGCAAAAAAGACGGCTTGGAAAAGAGCGTGAAAAAATCAACCTAATGCGACGTCCAAGATCATCATCAGGACGAAGCCGAGGGCAACGCCGATGACGCCGATGTTGGAATGTTCGCCTTCTTGCAGCCCGGGAATCAGTTCCTCCACGACCACATAGATCATGGCGCCGGCGGCAAAGGCCAATAGGTAGGGGAGGATCGGGACGAAGATGCTCGTCAGCAAGATGGTGATGACGGCCGCGATCGGCTCGACCACGCCCGACAGGGTGCCGTTCAAAAAAGCTTTGCCACGCGAAACGCCGGCGCTTCTCATCGGCATCGAAACGATAGCCCCTTCGGGGAAATTTTGAATCGCGATGCCGATTGACAAGGCCAAAGCAGAGGACAAGGTGATCCCGGCATCCCCTGCCAGCAGTCCCGCAAAGACAACTCCGACCGCCATACCCTCAGGGATATTGTGCAGGGTGACCGCAAACATCAGCATCGTGTTTTTCTTAACTTTGGTATGCAGCCCCTCCGGCTTTTCGGCATTTGGATGTAGGTGAGGAATTAGGCTGTCCAGCGCCAGCAAGAAAGCGATCCCGAGCAAAAACCCTACAGAAGCCGGCAGCCAAGCGATACCGCCGGCCTCTTTCGCTTGTTCAAGGGAGGGCAGCAGCAGCGACCAAACCGAAGCCGCGACCATCACGCCGGAGGCAAATCCAAGCAGCAGTTTTTGTACTTGATCTCCGAGGTTCCGGCGCATGACCAAAACCATCGCCGACCCCAAGACGGTGCCGGCAAACGGAATGAGTACTCCTATTATGACATGCGTATCCATGGCCAAGGATATCCTATCCTAAATATTCACGGAGCTTTGCCAAAACCTCGTTCAGGTTCAGCGGTTTCGCGATATGTCCGTCCATGCCGGAGGCAAAGCTTTTGTCGACATCTTCTTTGAACACATTGGCAGTCATGGCGATGATGGGGATATGTCCGCCGTTTTCTTTTTCTATGGCACGGATGCAGCGCGTGGCCTGGTAGCCGTCCATCTCGGGCATTTGCACATCCATGAAAATCATTTCGTAGCGCTCCGGAGACGCCGAAAACATCGCGACCGCTTCTCTGCCGTTTTCCGCGCAGTCGATCTCTACAGCAGTAGGTTCCAGAAGCGCCGTCAGGATTTCCCGGTTGACGTCGATATCCTCCGCCAGCAGGATATGATGCCCCTTGAAATTGTCCGCTTTGTCCGCTGACTCTTCCGCTGCGCCGGGGCCGTTTGCCCCAATGAATTCGTTGATGCTGTCCGCGAGAGAAGACGGGAACGGCGGCTTCGCCAGATAGCCGCTGACGCCGGCGCTTTTGGCCTCCCGCTCGATCACATCCCATTCGGAAATCGAAATCGAAATCAGGGCTACGATCGCCATATCGCCATCCGCCTCATGAAGCTTCCTCGCCCGTGCGGTGCCATGCCCCCCCGGCAAGCTCCAATCCAGGAAGCAAAGGCTGTACGGCCCATGCGTCTTCATCAGGGCGGCGGCCTCATCTTCATCTGCTGCCATGTCACAGGCAATGCCAAAACCATGTACGATTTCAGCGATGTATTTGCGCAAATCCTGCTCGCCTTCTATGATTATTATTGAAGATCCCGCCCGGTCTATATCGGCGTGCAGGTGGCTTTGGTGCGCGGCGCCTCCGCGCGCCATCTGCGCCGTGAAGACAAAGGTGGACCCCTGACCGTATTCCGACTCGATCCAAATCTCGCCGCCCATCATTTTCACGATGCGCTTGGAGATGGCCAGCCCCAGGCCGGTGCCGCCAAATTTGCGGGAAGTATTGTTGTCCGCTTGCTCGAAGGAGCTAAACAAACGGGATTGCTGCTCTTCGGTGACGCCGATGCCCGTATCGGTCATAGCGATACGAATCGTGCAAATGCCGTCTTTTTCATCGAGCAAACCAGCATGAAGCCGCAAGTCGCCCTTCTCCGGCGTGAACTTCACCGCATTGGAGAACAGGTTGGTGATGACCTGTGCCAGCCGCTGGTCATCGCCGATCAGCGTGTGCGGGATTTCCTTTTCAATAAAGACGGCAAGGTTTTGCCGCTTCTCTTCCACTTTATAGCGGATGACATTCACGACGGTCTGCAGCATCTTTTCAAAATCAAATTCCGACGGCGAAAGCTCCAGCTTGTTCGCTTCGATTTTCGACATATCCAAGATGTCGTTGATGACGCCGAGCAGATGCGTCGAGGCGTTCTCGATCTTGCCGAGACAATAGGTGACGCGCTCCATATCGTTTGACGATTCGGCCAGCATGGTCATGCCGATGATGGCGTTCATGGGCGTGCGGATCTCGTGACTCATATTGGCGAGGAATTCGCTTTTGGCATTGGAAGCGATCTGCGCGGCTTCGGTCTGAAGTTCGAGCTCGCGGGTGCGCTCATACACGATGCGCTCCAGCCGCCGGCTCTCCTGTTTTTTCCGGTGGTTCATGACAAGCAGCAAGATCATGACGGCAACCAAAAGGATCAGCAAACTAAACAGCAGCGGCATTTGAGTCCGCGTCATCTTTTCGCGGTAATCAAATGTTTTGTCCGCCCAGTGATCCGCGATCACCACCGTATCGATCAGAGGCAGGGTCTTGTCCACGATCGAACACAGCACAGCCTCGCTCTTGTGAAATCCAAATTGAGATTCATACACGCGCTTGAACACGAGGTTTGCTTTGTAACCCGGATTTTCCCGGTAATTCGTCTCGCTGCGCAGCATGTTTTGGTCGCCATGAACAAGTCGATCTCGCCGTGTTCCAGGGCAGCAAAGGCGTCGTTGGCATTCTCGTAGATGACCGTGTTCGGATGATCCGGGAACCACGACATGAACAAATCGGCATAGGCGGTATCCCGCGTGACGCCGACCCGCGTGTACAGGATCTCATTAAACTTGATGTCTTGAAATTCTGTTTTCGACAAGAGCGCATAATAATCGGTCTGGTACGGCGTTTCCGCCCAGATGAAACGGCCGTCGGCAGCGCGGTCCTCCGACCAGATCAGCTCGGATACCAAGGCGATCTCATCGTTTTCGAGCATCGCAAGCAGTTCCGACCAGGGACGCTTCCCCTCGTAAGGCTGCTCGAAATCAAGGCCCGTCAGGGTTTCGATCTCGTTCAGGACGTCGATAGAAACGCCCTGCCACGCTTTCTCCTGATCGTTGTAAAAGCTGACCGGGTAATTGTCGAATTCCGTGCCCACGGAGACCGGCCGATTTTGCGCGATATGCTCCTGAATATAGGCATGCTCCTCCGCCGTGAACTGGGTGAAAAGCCGGTGCTTCAGATATTCTCCCTCTCCCTGATTGTAGAGCTCGGTCAAATAGCGCACCGCGCCGTCATCCAAAGCCTTCTGCACGACGGAGATGATCGGCGCCAGATCCGGGTTTTGCGTCGAAAGGGAAACCGGCGAATAAATCAGCGGGAAAAAGTCCTCTGCCGCGATGTCGCCATAGGCGTCAAAAGTGGGTTCGATGACGCCCTCGTCAAAGAAAGCGTCGATTTCCCCGTCCTTGAGCAAGCGGTAGGCCGTATCGTTGTCGTTGATGTACACAAGCTCGAGCGGGCTTTCAATATGCGGCGTCACCAGATCCGATGTGGTAGCGCCCTCCAGAAAAGCAAGCCTCAGCGGACGCGACTTGGCAATCTTCGAAAAATCATCCGCGCCATGGATCCGAAAATATTTGATGGAGCGTTCCGCGATGGCGCCGGTCATGAAAAATGTCTCCTTGCGCTCGTCCGTGGCCGTCAGGATCCCGGTGAAGTCGATATCCCGGGACGCAAGTCCGTCGATCAGCTCGCCCCATTCATACAGTGCGGGTTCAAACGGAATCCCAAACAATTTCGTCAGCCAGTCGCAAAACAAGGCGGTGAATCCGTTGATTTGTCCGTTTTCGTCGTCAAATGCTTCCGTGGTGTACATCGCGCCGTACCGGAAGGAATCGGCCCGCCCCTGCAAGGTTTCAACCGCCGCGATCTCCTCTTCCGTCACCCCGGGGATATCGCGAAAAGACGCATATACGGGAATCGGCTCCTGTGCCGGCAGCCGGGTGTTTTCCGCACACCCGCCAAAGCCCGTGAGCAAAAGTGTGCCAATCAATAGAGTATATAGGATTTTAGTCCGTTTCATTTGCCCAGATTGTAACACAAATCCCCCTTATGCAGGGGGACGTGTTTTTTGTGTAATCGCTTACTGCAATATTTTTTTGATATCCGCCTCCGCCGTGGTAGTGGGCGTCACGCCGTAGTTCTCTACGAGGAAGTTCAGAATATTCGGCGACACGAAGGCCGGCAGCGTCGGACCGAGATGGATGTTTTTGATCCCGAGATACAGAAGCGTCAGCAGGATGCTCACCGCCTTTTGCTCGTACCAGGAAAGGATCAGCGTCAGCGGCAGTTCGTTCACGCCGCAGTCAAACGCCTCCGCAAGGGCCAGCGCTACTTTGATCGCGGAATAGGAGTCGTTGCACTGCCCCATGTCGAGGACGCGCGG
>JAISJT010000130.1 GCA_031261395.1 Eubacteriales Family XIII. Incertae Sedis bacterium | reverse complement strand
CAGTGCCCCCCACGAGTTTCCGTCAGGGCCTATCTGACGTATAGCGGCGCAAATCGGTCAAAAAACACGTATTTTTTCACCAATTTGCGCCGCTATACGTCATGAAGTGCAATGAAGAGCCATCCCGAGGTAGATTTGGCCGAGGGCTATGCCGCCATCGTTTGGGGGGACGTGGATATTGTAGTAGACGTCAAAGCAGTCTGCGCGCAGTAGGCGCAGTGTCTCTTCCATCAGGACTCGGTTTTGGAACACGCCGCCGGACAGGCAAACTTTGTTCACGCTGCGCTCAGCGCGGGCCTTTGTACACTGGTCAAGGATCGCATGCGCCACATCAAGATGGAAGCGAAGCGCGAGCTGGTCGCGTTCATTGTCATTGCGGGCGCCGCCCCGCAATCCACGCACCGCCGCGTTTTCCAGCATCGAAGCGCACTCCCCTTCATAACGGTTTTCATGGCAGACGCCGAGCATCGATGCAACGGCGTCGAAGAGTCTGCCCATGCTGGAGGAAGTGACGCCGCCAAGGCCGGAGCCGATCGCAGCCTTGGCTTCTGCGAAATTATTATTATCCGAAAAAATGCCGCAGGACCGGGCGTATGCCGCATAGGGCGATAGATCGATTTCAAATTCGTCTGCGGCGGGCGGCTGATCCAGTGCGGCCAGATGGGAGGCCGCTGACTTCCAGCCTTCACGGACGGAGGCGTCGCCGCCAAGCATGCGAACATATTTCAGGTGCGAAAATCGTTCGAAACCGGCTCCCTCGCAAATCAAAATTTCGCCGCCCCAAATAGCGCCGTCCGTGCCGTAGCCCGTGCCGTCAAAAGAGACGCCGATCACAGGACCCGTGAGCCCGTGCTCCGCCACAACGGACAAGGTGTGTGCGTGGTGATGCTGGGCATAGAGCAGCCGGACGGGGCGCCCCAGGGCCTCGCGCTCTTTGGCGTAGGCTTCGGCGAAGCGCGTCGGAAAATACAGCGGGTGCAGATCGCAGACCACGATGGCCGGATCTATACCGAAGAATTCCGTCAGGCGCTGAAAAGTCTCGCGGTAGACGGCCTCGGATTCAATACAGTCAATGTCGCCGAGGTGCTGGCTCAAGTAAGCGTAAGAACCTTTGCTGAGGGCAAGTGCGGATTTGAGATGCGGACCTGCCGCAAAGACCGCGCGGGGACGACAGGGGGTGGTCAGTCGCACGAGGATGGGCGCGGGGACATAGCCCCGGGCGCGGCGGATCAGCTGCGCGGTTCCGTCGATCACGCGCAGCACGGAATCGTCGAGACCTGCGGCGATCCGGCGCGTATGATAGAGAACGGCCTCTATCTCCGGCGCGGCGGCGGCCATCTCAAACATCGGGCCGTCCTCCGTGACGATGGGCTGATCCGAGAGATTTGCGCTCGTCATGATCAGCGGCCCCACTGCATCTAACAGCAAAAACTGCAGGCCGAAAGAGGGAAGAAAAGCTCCGACAAACCGGCTTGAGCCGCAGACGTTTTCGGCGAGCGGCGGCGATCCGTCGGCGATCTCGGGCCGCTGCTCGAGAAGGACGATCGGACGTCTTGGCGAAGTCAGAGCGGTTTGCTCCTCCGGAGAGATCCTGCAATAATTTTGAATGTGGGCAATGCCGTGATACATGACGGCGAACGGTTTTTCCTCGCGGCGCTTGGCGCGGCGCAGCGCCGCTACCGCCCCCGCATCAAAGGGTGAGCAAACGAGGTAGTAGCCGCCGACTCCTTTCAGCGCGATGACGCCGCCGGCCCGCAGGATGCGGATCGCTTCCGCGGTAGCCGCTTCGCCCTTTGCGCGGTCGCGGGAATGACATATGGGCTGCGGGCCGCAATTGTGGCAGGATATCGTTTGTGCGTGGTAGAGCCTTGTCCCCGGGTCTGTGTATTCGCCCGCGCAAAATTCGCACATCGGAAAATCATCCATCGTCGTGGTGTCGCGGTCGTAGGGCAGGCGTTCCATGATGGTGTAGCGGGGGCCGCAATTCGTACAGCTGATGAAGGGGTGATGATAGCGCGGATTTTCCGGATCGTTGAATTCGCGTTCGCAGTCTTCACAAATGCAGATATCGGCCGGGATCACGGAGATCTCGTCTTCGGCGGCAGCGCTGGGGGCAATCGCAAATTCGCGAAAATCCGCAGTCTCGATCGTGGTGCGCAAAATTCCGTCGATGCGCGACATCGGCGGTTTGTGCGCGAGGATCTCTTCGACAAAAGCGTCGATCTCCGAAGGGGTATCCGTCACGGCGATCTGTACCACGCCGCCCATATTGCGCACATTGCCCTTCATCCCGAGGCGCTGAGCGATGCGGTAGACGGTCGGCCGAAAGCCGACGCCCTGGACGACGCCTTTGATCTTGATGAGTTCCGTGCGCTTCTCGGTCATGCGATCCTTTCAAAAGTGCTGTCATTCGCCGGCTTGACCGGCGAATCCAGGTGTGATCACCTTGGATTCGCCGGTCAAGTCGGCGAATGACAGGCGGATGACAAGTTGTATCAATTCTCACTTATATGGTAACATCAATACTATGGATTTTGAAACGCTTTGCATTCATTCGGATCGAAAGATCGACAACCCCACGGGCGCAGTCGCGACGCCGATTTACCAGTCTGCGACCTTCGCGCACCCCGGGCCCGGCGAGAGCACGGGCTACGACTATTCACGGCAGCAAAACCCGACGCGCGAGCAGCTCGAATACGTGGTTGCCGGGCTGGAAGGCGCTGCCTGCGCCGTGGCCTTTTCCTCGGGCATGGCCGCCGTATCCGCTCTGATGGAGCTTTTTTCGCCCGGCGACCATATCATCGCGGCGGACGATCTCTACGGGGGGACGCACAGATTGTTCCAATATATCTCGGAGAAAAACGGGCTCACCTTTTCCTCCGCTTCCGAAACCGGACAGATCGCGGAGCTGATCACGCCTGCCACCAAAGCCATCTTTCTGGAGACGCCGACCAACCCGACGATGCGCGTGTTTGATATCGCAGAGATTGCAAAACTCACGGCGGCCAAAGGTATCTTGTTTATTGTAGACAATACTTTTCTGACGCCGTATTTTCAAAAACCGCTCTTGCTCGGCGCCGACATCGTCTTGCACAGCGGAACGAAATTTCTCGGCGGCCACAATGATACTCTGGCCGGCTTCCTCGCCGTGAAAGACCCGGGTACCGAAGAGAAATTGCGCTTCATCGCCAAAACGACAGGCGCGGCGCTTTCTCCCTTCGACAGCTTTCTGCTCCTTCGCGGGATCAAGACCCTTGCCGTACGGATAGAGCGGCAACAGCAAAGTGCGATGAAGATCGCCAAATGGCTGACGAAACAAAGCGAGGTCACAGAGGTTTTTTATCCGGGACTGCCGTCCCACTCCGGTTTCGAATTGTCGAAAAAGCAGACGTCGGGCTTTGGCGCGATGATCTCTTTTTCCGTCACAGACAGGGCTCTGGCCGACCAGGTCCTCAGGCGCGTGCAGCTCATCCAATTCGCGGAGAGCCTCGGCGGCGCGGAAAGCCTCATCACCTATCCGATGATGCAGACCCACGCAGATATCCCGGAGGCGGACCGCATCGCCAAGGGGATCGACGACCGGCTGCTCCGCCTGTCGGTCGGCCTCGAATCCGCGGCTGATTTGATTGCCGACCTATCGCAGGCGCTGGGAAAATAATGCCCTACAACTTTGACACGCTGACCGATCGCACGGACACCTATAGCATCAAGGCGGATGCGAAGGGCCGCGGCAAACCAGCGGACGCCCTGCCTCTTTGGGTCGCGGACATGGATTTCAAGGCGCCGCCCTGCGTGCTGGACGCGCTGGAAAAGGAAGTGCGGCACGGCATTTTCGGATACTCCGACACCGGGCGCGAATATTATGAAACCGTATCGCGCTGGCAAAGAGAGCGTTTTGGATTTCATACGCAGGAGTCCTGGCTCGTCAAATCTCCGGGCGTCGTGGTCGCGATCCACATCGCGGTGCGCGGACTGACGGCGCCGGGCGACGCGGTCCTGATCCAGACGCCGGTCTATCATCCCTTCCATTCGGCCGTGACGCTGACAGGAAGAAAACTCATCACGAACGAACTCGTGAACGAAGAGGACAGCGGCCGCTACACCATCGACTTTGCCGACTTCGAGGCCAAGATCGCCGGGAACCAAGTGAAGCTTTTCATCCTCTGCAATCCGCACAATCCCGTCGGCCGCGTTTGGACAAAAGAAGAGCTGACGCAGATGGGCGAGATCTGCCTGCGCTACGGCGTGACGGTTGTCTCGGATGAGATACACCAGGATTTCATTTTCGAAGGCCACCGGCATGTCGTTTTCGCGGGTCTGTCAAAGAAATTTTCAGACATAACAATAACATGCACAGCGCCGTCCAAGACCTTCAATCTCGCAGGCCTCATGCTCTCAAACATCTTTGTCTCGGACCCGGCCCTTCGTGATGCTTTTGCCCGTGAGTATGAACGCGCAGGTTTGTCCCAGCTCGGCGTCATGGGGCTGGTCGCCTGCAAGGCCGCCTACGAAGGCGGCGCGGACTGGCTCGCGCAGCTGCTGACGTATCTCAAGGGCAATATGGATTTGATCGATCAGTGGGCGGCAGCGCATCCGGACGCCGTGCGTTTCCGAAGGCCCGAAGGTACCTATCTCGCCTGGCTCGACTTTCGCTGGCTCGGGCTGTCAACCAAAGAGCTTGACGACCTTGTCACAAACAAGGCAAAAGTCTGGCTGAGCGCCGGCACAGCCTTCGGCGCCGCCGGAGCAGGCTTCATGCGCCTCAACGCCGCCTCCCCGCGCAGCATCATAGAAGAAGCGCTCCGCAGAATGAGCGCCGTGATTTGAGGCCTTATCTATCGGCAACAACCATCACAAGTTGCATTGATGGTATACTAACATTAGAAACGATTAGACAACAATTTTTCGAAAGGGCTGTGTGGCTGGGATGAAAATTGAAAGAATACGATTGAGAAATTTTAAAGCGTTTCAATCTGTTGAAATAGATGACATGCCGGATTTTGGCGTTATTGTCGGTGCAAACGGAACGGGAAAAAGCACATTCTTTGACGTTTTTGGTTTTCTGAAAGATTGCTTGCTGCAAAATGTCACAAAGGCATTTCAGAGTCGCGGCGGTTACAAAGAAGTGGTGTCCCGCAATCATGAGCATGAAGATATCATGATAGAGCTGCAATATCGGATGGAACTTAATGGACGGGATCGCCTGGTAACATACCGTCTTGAAATCGGAAACGAACGCAACCATCCGTTTGTACGCAGGGAGTCTCTGCGGTACAAGAGAGGCGCCTACGGCTCTCCGTTTATTTTCCTCAATTTTGAGAATGGCTCGGGATACGCAATCAACAATGAAGAGGACTTCGACAAAACGGATGAAGAATTGACGCGTGAACCACAAACGCTAAAAAGCGCCGATATACTGGCAATAAAAGGCTTGGGACAATTTGAACGGTTTAAGGCGGCAAATGCTTTTCGCCAATTGATCGAAGATTGGTATGTATCCGATTTTCATATTGAGGCCGCAAGGGGCAGCAAAGATATTACGGGCTATTCGGAGCATCTGTCTCCCAGCGGGGACAATCTTCAATTAATAGCAAATGAATTGTTCGAAAACAACAGAGAAATCTTCAATTTGATTTTGGGGAAAATGAAAAGGCGCGTTCCCGGCGTCAAGGATATTTCGACAGAAACCACATTGGACGGCCGATTGATTCTGAAATTTGGCGACGGAGCGTTTCGTGATCCGTTCATAGACCGGTATGTGTCGGATGGAACAATAAAAATGTTCGCCTATCTTGCCTTGCTTCATGACCCAAACCCTCATCCGCTGCTCTGTGTCGAAGAACCGGAAAATCAGTTGTACCCGCGCTTGATGGTTGAATTGGCAGAAGAATTTCGTCTATATGCAAATAAGGGCGGACAGGTTTTTGTTTCCACACATTCCCCTGATTTTCTGAATGCGCTCCAATTGGATGAGGTTTTCTGGTTGTCGAAGCGAGATGGATACACCACCGTTTTTCGTGCAAAGGACGACCCTCAATTGGCGCAATTCATGAGTGAAGGCGATCAAATGGGTTACCTGTGGAAACAGGGTTTTTTCAAGGACGTAGACCCGGAATGAAAACCATCGTTTTTTTCCTGGAGGAGCAATCCGATAGTGGTTTGCTTGCACAGTCTGGCAAAAATGGTTTATAATTCGGCGTAGAAATATCGGGTATTTTCTAAGGCGAAAAAAATACCAGGCAAAGACCATTTGAAAAATTTTTTGTGAGGGCTTATGAGTATTTTTGAAGATCTGACAAGTAAAATCGCACAAACCGGGCAAGATGTTGTCCAGAAAACCCGGGACACCGGAGAAGTGTTCCAAATCAACCGCCAAATCTCGGAAGAGCAAAAGAAGGCAGAAAAGTATTTCGCGCAAATCGGCCAGATCTACTATGAGCGTTTTCAGCAAACGGCGGATCCTGTATTTTCCGAGTTGATAGAAACGCTGGATGGGATATATGCGCAAATTCGCGATTATCAAACGCAAATTGCCCAGATCAAGGGCCCCGAAACAGAGGTTTCCGCAAACACTACGTTTTGCACGAAATGCGGAAAAGCCTTACCCGCAGGCGCGGTCTTTTGTTCCGGGTGCGGAAACCCGGTGTCTTCGCCTCCCGCTGCGGATCCTGTGCCGGAAAACAGCGAGCCTGCCCCGGAGCCGGCAGCACCGGAAACAAGCGCGGCAGCAGCCGTCGTTCCTCCGGTCCCGCCGATAAAGCCGAAAGAAAAAAAAGGCAAAGTGAGCGAGTGCCCGTCTTGCCAGACCGAAATCACGTCAGAGATGTTAACTTGCCCGAACTGTGGGCGCATTCTGAAATTGTCACTTTAGAAAGCGAGGGGAATTGATGGCACAACAGGTAATCAGTCTCACTTGTCCGGGCTGCGGCGAACCGGTCGATACGTCGCAGAAGACCTGTAAATTTTGCAAATCTCCCATTGTGGTATCCACGTTCAACAGCGTGTATTCCATGCCGTTGCCGTTGGTAAACAAATATGCCGGCACATACCGGAGCGTTTTGTCCGGGGCGCCCGACGATCCGGAAATCAACGCCTCGATCGCCCTGTGCTTTCTCAAATTAAAAATGTTCGACAGGGCTGCGGAAGCCTTCGAAAAAGCGGTGGTTTCCAATTTCGACAACTCCGAACTCTTTTTCTATGCCGCGGTCAGTTTGCTCGGGGGAAAGAAAGCGTTCCTCGCACAGCGTCCTGTCATTGACAAGGTGGAAGAATATATCAATGCCGCCAATATGATCGAGCCAAAAGGCATCCACTACTATCTGCTTGCCTACATTAAATACGATTATTTTTTCCGAAAAAAATTCAACACGGCTCCGACTTACACGGAAGCGCTTGCCGAAGCCTCACAGGCAGGGCTTTCCGAATTTGATGTACAGCAACTTCACGAGATTCTTGGCGTGGCGCGGCCGCCGGAATTGATGTGAAGCGAATGTAATATAGGTATCGGGTTTTGTGAAGTATAGGAGAAAAAAATGGCTGGATTATTTGGATTCTTGACGGGCGAATCAAAATGGATCACGACGGGACTGACCCCGGAACAAAAGAAGATCGTAAAATACTTTCAATATGAAGGTGGTGGTTGTTTTCGCGTGCTGAAGGACGATTCGTACGACCAATTGGTGCTCGCCAAATTGAACAGTATCGACTTCAAATCGCGGGCGCTCGAGTTGATAGGACTCGATGAGGATCAGCTACGGGAGATCCCGCCGCTTTTCCTGCACGGGTTCAATTTCAGGGACGACAAGTCTCATCTGAAATTTGGCAAGGACCTGCGGTGGCGCGCCAGCCGGTATGACGCCACTTGGCTCTTTTTTAGCGACACCCAAATTTATATGTACAAATACACCTTCGATATGCGTGACGGTTCGATGAAAGAGGTTGCGCTGGAGTACTTCTACAAGGACATCACAAATTTCATGACGACCGATGAAAAAGAATCACATGTGGTAGCGGCCAAAGCCAAAAAAGGCTGCTTGAAAGGCCTTGTTCCTGTGCGGATACTAAGAGAATACAGCAGTTTCCTGCTGGTGGTTCCGAGCGACACCTTCTTTTGCTCCATTAGCGGCGTACCAAACGCAGAGGCGGCGATCGGCGCGATGAAACAGAAACTGCGCGAGAAAAAGTTAATCTAATGTTCCTGTTTGGCGGGATGTTACGCCGGCAAAACGCGCAAGGGACGCCGATGATACGGTCCTTGTTTCCGGATGAGCCGCCCGGCTTTCCCCGGGCGGTGGCAGAAGCCGATCCGCTCATCCGTCCAAAGATCGCGGTAGGGCGTACGGTGCTGAATCTGCTCATCCCGATTTGCGGGGCATTTGTACTTGCCTATTATTCGAAGGTCTGGATTGCGGTCGTCTGCTTTGCCGTGTATGTGTTCATCCGAAAGAAGGACATCTTGATTTGGTGCGTCCGTTTCTATCAGCGGTTTGCACCCGAATATGTGCGCCGCGCCTGCAGTTTCACGCCGACTTGCTCGGAATACATGATCTTGGCTGTTGAAAAATATGGATTTTTCAAGGGTCTTCGAAAAGGGGTGAACCGCATGGTTCGGTGCGGCACCGAAAGCGGCGTGGATTATCCATAGACAGAGCGAGGATGCGATTAATTCGGAAACTATTTAGAGGTGTTTGGAATATGAAGGTGAGGTAAGAAGATGGGACTTTTCGACAAGAATCCAAATGAAGCGGCCTATGTGGGCGGGAAAAAACACTGGGCGGACGTCATCAAGAATTCCGGCCCAGGAGACTTGCTGATCTGGCGGCAGCCGGAAGAGGATTTCAATACGAACTCTACCGTCATCGTCATGCCCGGGGAAGAGGCGATCTTCATCAAGGGCGGCAATATCGAGCAGGTATTTGACAGCGGCACATACAAGCTCTCGACCGAGAACTATCCCTTTATCGGCCGGATACGGACGGCGTTTACCGGCGGCATCAGCACCTTTAATTGTGTCGTCTATTTCATCCGGACGGCACATAGCATGGAGATCCTGTGGGGAACGGCGACACCGATCCAGGTGCGCGATCCGGTGATGATGATCGCGACGAGCGTGCGGGCGCGCGGCGCCCTCAAAATACAGGTGGGCAACGGCGGGAAATTTCTCACGAAGATGATCGGCAACAACGTCGCCTTTGAGACGCAAGACGGCGTGATGCTGTATTTTGATAACGAATTGCAGCAGCATATCAAGGCGACACTGGCAAAGGCGATCATGGCCCCAGGACAGGAAATTCTCGGCGTCATTGCACAGGCCGATGTGTTGGCACAGAGCATACAGCCTATCTTGCAGCCGATTTTGGACGATTACGGGCTCAAGTTGATTACGTTCTCGATCTCGGGCATCGATATCCCCGAGAATGACCCCAACCGGCAAAAGCTGGAGGATGCGTTTGCGAGCAAGGGCGTGATGAACATCCTTGGCGCGGACTGGGGGCGGCAGCAAGCCACAGAGATCCTACACGATCTTGCGGGTAATACAGGTTCGGGCGGCATGGCGGCGATGGGCGCGGGCGTCGGCATGGGCGCGGCGGCAGGCGGTGTGTTTGGCGGCTTGGCGCAGCAAATGTTCCAGCCTATGCAGTCTCCATATCAAACGCCGCCGCCCCAACCTTCCGGGCGGTTCGAGCAGAAAGACGAGGAACCCGCGGCCGGGACCGCAGCAACCGGGGGTGTGGCAGACGAGATCCTCAAACTCAAAAGCCTGCTGGATCAGGGGATATTAACACCGGACGAATTTGCCGAAGCAAAAAAGAAACTGCTCGGATTGTAGCAGCAACATTGACCGAAAAGAAAGGAATGAGTTATGAACAAGCGTAGTGTGATGTGGATCATTTTGGATTTGGTCTTTGTAATTATTTTCAATGCCATCTTCTTTCTCGTGAGCGGTACGGAGCATCCGCTCCCCGTATGGATTTCGTATGCGTTTATCCATTTCGCCTATTTGATGGTGATTTTGACGCCGCGGTTGATTCGTAAGGGGAAGAGTTCCGCCGTGTTCGGATTTTCTTTATATTCGGTTTCCGTCAGCTATTTCTTCATCGAACTCATTGTGGGCGTGATTTTCATCCTTGCCCTTCCGGAAAACTTCAAAGTAGTTTTGGTCGTTCAGATCGTTCTGGCGGGTGTATTTCTCATTCTCTTGATCTCGAACATGATTGCCAACGAAAGCACGGCGGAAGCAGAGGAGAAACGTGAACTCGAAATCGATTATGTAAAAAATGCGGGTTCGGCCTTGGGCGCCTTGGTGGATATGGTGGATGATCAAGGCGCGAAGCGGAAGGTAGAAGCGGCGTATGACGCCATCAAGGCAAGTCCTGTGAAATCCCATCCAAACCTGTTCGGCCTTGAATCCCAGATCATTACTTCCATCAGTGCGCTCAGCGATGCGGTCAGCACGAAGGATGCGGGTGTGATCACACAACGCGCGGATGCGCTGCTCATGGAGATCAATGAGCGAAATCGTCAGCTCAAACTATTGCATTAAGAAAAAGGAAGAGACAGAAGCCATGATTTGTCAATATTGCAGAAAAGAAATAGAAGCCGATAGTACATTTTGTCCTTTTTGCGGGAAGATCGTGGACCCGTCGGCAAAGCAACCCGCAGAATCTACGGCAGCGGTTACGTCAATTTGGGGAACGGATGCTTCGGACAAAAAATCTGCCGCCGCCGAGACTTCGGAACAGCCGCAGTCCGGACGGAAGAAGACACCGGTGCTTATCGGCGTGATCGTGATCGTCGTTGTTGTTGTGATCGTAATGATCGTTCTTCCAAAGCCGGTATCTCAAAATGCTGCCGACGGCGATTCGGACGGGAATGCGACAGCAGAAACGGAGATCGTGCCAGGGGACCCGAAACCGGCGGCAACGGAACCGGCGACAGCGGAAGCAGCGGATGAAACTGCAGCGGATGAAGCGGTTTTACCAAACGATAGCGAAGAGGTGAAAGCCGACACCCCGGCAGGGCAGACGCCGCCGGTTTTTATCGAAATCTATGCGTCGAGTGAACGCGCCCCTATGCAGGGAAGCGGTGACGTCATCGACTACAGCGCAGGACGCGCGGCGGATGGGGACTGGGCGACGGCGTGGTGCGAAGGGGCCCCGGGGATCGGCATCGGCGAATGGCTCGAAATGGGCGCATCCGCGCCACAGCGGGTATCCGGCATCCGAATATTAAACGGATATTTTAAATCAAAAGAATTATATGATATCAATAATACAATTTCATGGATCCGTATTGTTACCGATCGCGGTACGGAAGGAAGCTGGCCGCTGGCAAACGCGTATAATGGATTTCAGGAAATCGTTTTTGAGCAGCCTGTCGATACGCAGCGGATCCGGTTTGTGATCGAAGACGCCGAGCCGCAAGGAGACGGGGAAGATACCTTGGTCAGTGAAATAGAAGTGTTTTAGGAGAAAAGAAAATGTATTGTATTCATTGCGGGAAGGAAATAGAAGACAATAGCACCTTTTGTCCTTTTTGCGGACAAGAGGTGGAGAAGTTTGCAGAGCCCGCCCGGAAGCCCATGCAGGTCACATCCATTTGGGGCACGCCCGAGCCTGAAAATACAGGCGTCGCGGCACCGGCGGAAGCGGAAATAGCAAAGGCGCCGGCGGAAGTGAAAATAGCAAAGGCGCCGGCGGAAAAACGCAGCGAGGATCAGCGAACGCTGAACAATCAAATCATCCTCATCGCGGTCGTGATCATCATCGCCGTCGCTTTCACCTTTCTCTTTGTGATCGCGCCCAAGTTCTTGGATCTGCAGATCCTGCCTTTCGATCCCTTTGGCTTTAACAAAGAGGCATCGGCGGTTTCGGACGGAGACGAGGAGAAAGCGCCTGCTGATGCAGACGCTGGGACGGCTCCGGGCATGTCTATTGAAGCCCCGGGAATTCAGAGTCTCGCCCTGAGTGTTCGCCGCTATGCCAGTGACGACGAAACGATCGACGGGACATTTGGAGACGACGGAACCTTATACCTGAACATCGGCGCTGCGATCAGTATTCTGGCGGTGGTCGATCCGGAAGAAGTGGCAGCCGACGCGGATTTTGAGTGGACGGCTGAAGGAGACAGCGGCGCTGCCGAGTGTACCTGGGACGAGGATGAGGCGACGCTCTTTGCCCTTGCTCCCGGCGAAGAAGTTGTCAGCATTCGCGCAACCGGGGAAGGGAACTCATCCGCCTCTGCGACCCTTCATATCGTGATCATGCCGCCGGCGGAACCGGAGGATACGCTTTACCCGTTCAAGGGGACGGTCTTTGTCACGAATGAGCCGAAGCTCGGTATTTTTGTGCGAAGCGATCACGTGGTCAACGGAGAAGCAAAAAAGCTGAATGACGGCAACAAGATCGCCTGGATCAACGGTGGGAATACCTCGGTGGAACTGGCTGCAACCGGCAACGAATATGACGAGGGCGGCGAGGGGTATTGGTGGTATGAAGTTGAGGTGCCGCAGTGGTATCGGGATACGGACAAACAATCCGAAAACTATGAGGGAAAACCCCTGATCGGTTGGGTTCGGTCCGATGTTGTGCGGGAGAAGTAAGACAGAATGGAATCAAGAGAGCGCGAAAACGAAACGGATCGGGTCGTATCGAGGAAGGCAAAGCGCAGGCGCAGACAGAAAACCAGACCGATCGCCGTGATTGTTTTGATTGCTGTAGCCGCTGCGATCGTTGTTTGCGTACTCGTCCTCGGGTCCGTCAGCAAGGACATGAGCCAAAAGGAAAATTTCCCGAATGCCCCCGAAAACAACGACGCTTCTTCGCTGACAGACGGGGAAGATGATGCAGACGAAGTGGTGATGCCGCCGGATGGCGACGCGGAGGTTGACGTGAACACGGTGGACGGCAAACCTTATTATTATGACAGCGCGCGCGAGGACCGCTATATCGCTTTCGCTACAAATCATCCGGAGATCGCGGGGGACGACGTCTACTGGATGGTCGATTGCGATCTCGACACCCTGCCGTACGAGGACACGCATGAGCTGCCGGATCCGGACGACATCCTGCTGATGGTCAACAAGCATTTTTATCTGCCGGAGGGGTTTGCGCCGGTGGACCTCGTGAATGTCGGGAATACGACGATGCGCGCGGAGGCCGGGGAGGCGATGCAGGAGATGATCGATGCGGCGGCGGCGGAAGGGCTGAATATTTGGTCGCAGTCGGGGTACCGGTCCTATGGCGTGCAGGTCAATCTCTACCGGGATTACTCGGCACGCGACGGGGAGGCGGCGGCGGATACGTATAGCGCGCGGCCGGGGTACAGCGAGCACCAGACCGGGCTGACGACGGATCTGAATACGATCACGGACGCTTTCGGAGACACGCCGGAGGGTCAGTGGGTGGCGGCGAACTGCTGGCAGTACGGCTACATCGTGCGCTACACGAAGGAGAATACCGACGTCACGCTGTACAAGCCGGAGCCGTGGCATATGCGCTATATCGGGCGGGACGCGGCCGAGACCATGCACGACGAGGGCATCCTGTCGCTCGAAGAATATTGGGTGAAGTACGTGCTGTATCAGCCGCCGGGGGTCGGCTGAGCCTGCAAGCAGGCGGAGGTTTTGGCTCTCGTCATTTCCGGTCGAAATACGGGCTCTTGCCGAGGGCGGAGAGCGGGATGCCCCAGCCGATCGTAACGGACTTTGAAAACCAGCCGAGTCTGAGGGCGGCCTTGCCCGCCGTGTACATGATGCGGTTGTCGATGCGGTGATCGGCGGCAAAGGCTACGGCCGCGCCGGTCGCGATGCCGAGATCGTCGATATTGAGCGCACATCGGCCGCCGGCTTTTGCCATGGTCCCGCAGTCCTCAAAACCGCAAAGGGCGCAATTTTGCAGGCCGACCGGCTTGTTCGCAACGCCGATGAAGACCACGCATTCGGAGGCGTCAACATTGCTGCCGTCGCGTCCGAAATGAACCACGCCGGTCTCCTCTGTCAATTTGCGCATCTCTGCCGAGAGCTTGTCTTTGTCCTCGCCGTCAACGATAAAGGTCTCGATATTGTCGATGCCGCAGGCCTTCGGCGCTGTCCGCGCGACGGCGACCATGCCGTGAGCGACCTCTAAGATCGCGTGCTTTTCCGATTCGCTGCTTGTGTAAATCATTTTCATCCTCCTCGTGTTGTGTTTGCTCCTGCGTTGTTTTATAAATCCAGCAAAACCTTCATGACCTGATTGGATTTGTCTGCGATGTGGTCATAGGCGTCTTTGAAATGCTCAAGCCGGAAATGTGCGGTGATCAGCGACGCCAAGTCGACTTTCCCTTCGGTGAGCAGCGAAACGGATTCTTCCAAATCGGTTTTGTTAAAAATCTTTGAACCGACGACGTGGATTTCTTTGTCCTGCACGAAATCGAGTTCGATCGCCTGCGGCCCGTAGAAAAGGCCTTCAATTACCACGACACCGCCGTTTTGGACATTTCTCAGGGAGGCATTGGCAGAGGTCTCGCTGCCGATACATTCGAAAACGACATCTGCGCCGCCCCCGAATTCACGCAGCACGGCAGTGTCCAGATCCTCGGCGGAATCATTGACAAGGTATTCGATCCCGGTTTTTTTTGCAAAATTTAGACGGTATTGCGTGCGTCCGGAAATCATGACTTTGCCGGCGCCTTTCGCTTTGGCCGCCTGCGCCGTCACGTTTCCTATGACGCCCGCGCCAACGACCAGCACGTTTTTTCCGGACAAATCGCCCGCCATATTGCAGGCGTGTACGCCGACAGACAAGGGTTCAAGCACCGCAGCCGTGTCATAGGGCAGGTTCCGGGGGATCTTCAGCAAGATGTTTTCCGGGAGGCAGATATACTCTGCGGCGCAGCCGTCGGTCGTGACTCCGAGGATCCGAAGTTCCGGGCAGCGATTGGAGATACCTTTTTTGCACCACTCGCATTCACCGCAGAAAACGGTGGAGCAGGCCACCACTTTGTCGCCCTCTTTCAGGTGAGCGGATCCGTTTGGATCCACGATCTCTCCGCTCATCTCGTGTCCCTGCACGAGCGGATAGTTTGCATCCGGCGGCTTTGCGTGGAAGAAATGAATGTCGGAGCCGCAGATCCCGACATGGTGCACCCTGATCAGCGCCTCGCCCGGACGCGGCTGTGGGATCGGCGCTTCCTCAGTGCGGATTTCGCCCGATTGTAACAATACAGCTTTTTTCATCTTTCGTTGTCGCCTCCTGCTTTTGTGGTTTACCGCGGAGCCCCGCATGTTTATAATAGTATTACATGAATCAAAGAACAAAATCAATCTGGCTGCTCCTGCTGGCAGGACTGCTGTGGAGCATAGGCGGCGTATTTATAAAAACAAATGACGCAAATCCCTTTGTGATTTCTTCTGTGCGGGGTCTTGTGGCGGCGATTGTATTTTTTGCCGTGCTCAAGGGGCGGCCGAAAATGACATGGTCAAGGCCGCAGATTCTCGGCGCGCTCGCCTACAGCGGCGTGCTCACCTGCTTCGTACTTGCCACAAAACTGACCTCTGCGGCCAACGCCATCCTGCTCGAATACACCTCCCCCATCTTCGCCGCGATACTGGCCTGGCTGATCCTGCGGGAACGGCTTCACGGATACGACATCCTCGCCATCGCCGGCGTCGGCGTCGGTATGTGGCTGCTGATGTCGGGAAGTCTCAGCGGCGGACACGCAGCCGGCAACGTGATCGGTTTGGGAACGGGTGTATGTTATGCGGTCTTCGTGATTTGTCTGCGCCTGCAAAAAGACGTCTCGCCCTATGAGACGGTTTTCCTCGGGAACATCTTCACCTTTCTGATCGGGCTGCCCTTCTTCTTCATCGCGCCGCCCGCGCTGGCGAGCCTGCCGCCGGTGGTCTTCCTCGGAGTCTTTCAGATCGCGCTCCCCTACCTGCTGCTGACCTACGCATCGAAAAATGCGAAAGCCATCGACATCACGCTGTTCACCATCCTCGAACCGCTGCTCAATCCTGTCTGGGTCTTCCTCTACACCGGCGAAAACCCGGGCGTGCGCACGATCATCGGCGGCGCGGTGCTGCTCGCCGTCGTCGTCATGAAAGCGGTCTTCGCGCTCCGGCAAACGCCGAAAATCCCGCAGGAAAATTCATAACACTCTTCTTTCCGTTCGCAAACGGTCGAGTCGCCGGCGCTGCTCTTCGCGCGGGAGCGCCCGTCCGTAATAATCCATATCGAGCACATCTGCGTCTTTGACGATCTCCTCAAGCGGGGCGCCGACCTCTGCTTTGCGGCTGTGGTTTCTTACCGCGACGGCGATCTCCTCGATTTCCTCTTCGGCGAAACCGCCGAGCGCCGCCAGCAGTTCCTTCGCCGGCGCGTATCCGGCCTCCGCATGGCCCTCCTGTTTTCCAAAAACGATCCTGCCGATATCGTGCAGTGAGCAGGCTATGGCGGCCAGTTCCGCGTTGGCGCCGCGCAGTTTGGCCAGCTGCGCCCCGGTCTGCGCAGAGCTTGCCATATGAATCTTTTCCCATTCGGCGGTTTCGCTCCGAGGCAAGCCGTACGGCGCCCCCGCCTCGATTTTCTGTAATACCGCAAGCTGTACGGCATAAATCCGGTTGCACATCCAAGGCCACCTCCCTATAATATCTTTGCACCTTCCCCGATCACTGTTTTTCTCTCTATCATTATATATGATGTATCAATTCAGACGTGCAAATTTCCGTCTTGGCCGTGATATGATATTTGCATGGGAACATCTATTGAAGGAAGCAATCTGAAAACAATTCATGTTGTGGCCGCCATCATTGTGAAGGACGGGCACATCCTCGCTACGCAGCGTGGGTACGGAGGCTATGCAGGATACTGGGAATTTCCCGGCGGGAAAATCGAGCCGGAAGAAACACCGGAAGAGGCCTTGATCCGGGAGATCGAAGAGGAACTCAAAGCGAAGATCACGGTCGATTCTCATCTGATCGATGTCGAATACGACTACCCTGAATTTCATCTGGAAATGAAATGCTATCTCTGCTCGCTCAACAGCGATATATCCCTGTTGGAACACAGCGCGGCAGCGTGGCTGAACAAAGAAAACCTATACTCGGTAGCGTGGCTCGGCGCAGACATCGAAGTGCTGAAAGCGCTCGAACTCATTTTGTAAAAAATTTGAAGGTGGCCTTCAAACGCCCGGCGGGAAAAAACCGCTTGCATTTTGCCACGGGGTTGGGGTAAAATACTGTTCGCGCGTCAAATGACGGGCTTGGGGTACAGGATGGAATGTCGTAGCCGTCCGCGGCCCGAACGTTATGGTGGTCTCTCTTTGAGGGGGACGGGACGAAACCGAAAAGGATCGAAGTGGTCTTGTTATTGTGGACTACGCGCCGGGTGCGGCGGGCGATCGGAGTAGGTGAAGGAGGTCTGAATGAGCACAGGCAGTTATATCGC
>JAISJT010000089.1 GCA_031261395.1 Eubacteriales Family XIII. Incertae Sedis bacterium | reverse complement strand
GCATGGGATCCGTCCCGAAGAGGATGGGCGCGAGTCCGAGAAAGACCATGATGAGACCCAGCGTGATGATCTCTTTGCCGACGGCCGTCGCCCGTTTGAGCCGGCGGATGATCGCAAAGTCGACGACGAAGCCGAGGAAGACCGCGACCAGGACGCCGGCGATGACGCTGACCGCCAGAGGCGCGCCCGTCCGGTTGAAGACGAAGGCAACGGCGGTGCCGCTGAACATCCCCATCGAGCCCTGCGCGAAATGCATGACCAAACTCGTACGCCAAACGATGATGATGCCCAGCGCTGCCAGCGCGTACACACTACCCGTTTCAAGGCTCCGCATAAATGGTTGCAGTATCGTATCCACAGCGCATTCTCCTCTCTGACACAACAATTATGACACACATGACACATTTGTCAATCCCTCACGCAAAATGTGATTTTTCTTACACAAATTTGCAATTGCAGTGAAAATATTGTGTTTCCTGTTGCATGATGAAATATTGCATGCTACAATGAAGGGACAATATGACACATATGTCACCTTCAAATAGCGGGGTGGTCACGATGATGAACAAACAAGAAAACATAGGTATTCTCGGATATGGACTCTACCTTCCTGAGGGCGTCATGACAGCGAAAGAGATCGCCGGCGCGACAAAGGGAGCATGGACAGAAGCGGCCGTCAAAGAAAAACTGGGGATACTGCAAAAGCCAATCCCCGGTCCGAACGACGGCACCCAGGAGATGGGCGCACGGGCGGCGATGGACGCACTGACACGGACCGGCCTCGATCCAAAAGAGATCGACGTCATCCTGTGCGTCGGCGAGGAATGGAAGGAATACGGACTGACGACATCGGCGCTGTATATCCAGGACCGTATCGGCGCAGTGAACGCCTGGGGCATAGATGCGGCAAACCGGTGTTGCACGACCTGTACGGCTCTGAAGATTGCAAAAGATATGTTATTGGCGGACGAAGAAATAGACACCATACTCATCGCGGGCGGGTACCGCAACGGAGACTTTGTCGATTATACAGACAAAGATATCAGTATGATGTACAACCTTGGCGCAGGCGGCGGCGCCTTCCTTGTAAAGAAGGGCATGGACCGAAACCTGCTGCTCGGTAGCCACATCATCGCGGACGGGTCGCTATCGCGGACGGCGGGGCTCGAGATCGGCGGCATCGCAAGGCCGTTCACTCCGGACAACACCTATGAGGGCTACCACAGCCTGCGCCTGATGGACGCAGAGGGGATGAAGAACAAGCTGAACGAAACCAGCCTGCCCAATTGGTACAAGTGCATCGACGAGAGCCTGCGCAAGAGCGGCGGGCTGACACGAAAGGACATAGGCTATCTCGGCATCCTGCACTTCAAGCGCAGTCAGCACCGGGCGATGCTTGCCGAGCTCGGACTCACGGAGGAGCAAACCGTATATCTCGAAGAATACGGGCACATCGGGCAGATCGACCAGATGCTGACGCTGCACCTCGGCCTTGAGCAGGGGAAGATCCGGGACGGCTCGCTTGTTACGCTCATCGCGGCCGGCATCGGCTATGTCTGGGCGTCATCCAACATTCGCTGGGGGAAATGACACGGCGAAGAGGAGGAAATAATGTTTGATTATAGAAGCAAATTGATCACTGTTGAACAGGCGCTTGGTTTGGTCAAGGACGGGGACAACATCACGGTCGGATTTGGGGCGAACGAGCCGCCGGCGTTTTTGGGCAGCCTGCACCGTATCGCTGACCGCGTTTCAAACGTCACTATCACGAACTGCCTGCCGACCGCCGAGGGCGAATACCTCAAAGAGGAAAATATCCGCAAGGCCTTTTGGATCGACAGCTGGTTTCAGACGCCGCTGCTGCGCAGACTGAATGACACGGGACGCGTCAGCTACATCCCGAACAACCTGCACTTTGCGGGCACGAAACGCAATTTTCACAAGAAGACGGACATCTGCATTTCGCTGGCTTCGGTGCCCGAGGACAGCGGGCGCACACGGTTTGCCTGCGGCAACATCTATGAGGACAAGATCGGAAGCGAAGCAAAGCTGCGCATTCTTGAAGTCAGCCCGTGCGCGCCGTACTGTCCCGGGCAGAATTTTTGGGACAGGGACGAGATCGACTATATCATCGAGAGCGGCGCCCGCCCCGGAACGATCCCCACCGTGGAGCCGAACGAAAAAGACCTCGTCATCGGGCAGACTATCGCGGACCTCATAGACAACGGCGACTGCCTGCAGGTCGGCATTGGCGGGATCCCGAACGCCGTGTGCAGCTGCTTGCACGGAAAGAAGGATCTCGGCATCCACACGGAGATGATGACGACAGGCATCATGGATTTGATGAAGGCGGGCGTCGTGACCGGCGCGCGCAAACAGACCCACGCCGGAAAGACGGTCTTTGCCTTCGCGCTCGGTAGCCGCGAGATGTATGAATTCATGCACAACAATCATGACCTTTTCACTGATCGCGGTGAAATCGTCAACGACCCCTACGAGATCGCGAAAAACGACAATCAGGTCAGCATCAATACGACCGTGGAAGTAGACCTGACAGGGCAGTGCTGCAGCGAGAGCATCGGCACGCTGCAGATCTCCGGGACGGGCGGACAGGCGGACACGGCGATCGGCGCGCAAAATTCGAAGAACGGCCGGTCTATCATCGCGCTCTACAGCACCATCGACAAGAAAGACCCTGTGACGGGCGAGATGGTGTCCGGCTCCAAGATCGTATCGACCCTGAAACCCGGGGCGGCGGTTTCGCTCTCGCGCAACGATGTCGATTGGGTGGTGACCGAATACGGCGCTGTCAGCCTGCGGGGGACGACGATACGCGAGCGCGTACAGCGGCTCGTCAGCATCGCGCACCCTGCATTCCGCGATGGCTTGCTGGCCGATGCGAAAAAATTCGGCTGGATCATTTGAAAGGAGACTACGATGGCTGTATTTGATTTTGAAGGAACGCCGATCTACTACGAGACCTACGGCGAGGGAGAGCCCATCCTCATCCTGAACGGCATCTTCATGAGCTGTGCTTCATGGCTGGACTTCGTGCCTGCCTTCTCAAAACAAAACCGCCTGCTCCTGCTCGATTTGGCAGATCAGGGGCGGAGCGGAAAACTCGATCACGAGTACACCCTCGAACTGCAGGAACGCATCGTGATCGCATTCCTTGATCATCTCGGGCTGGACCGCACTTCCCTCTGCGGCATCAGTTACGGCGGCGAGGTCGCCATGCGCGTGGCAGGACGGCATCCGCAGCGCATCCGCAAGCTGGTGCTCGCCAACACCTCAGCCCACACCTCGGCGTGGCTGCGCGACATCGGCTACTCGTGGGAATACGCCATGAATTCGCACAACGGGCATACCTTCTTCAAGACCTGTATCCCCATCGTGTATTCTCCCGAATTTTATGAGGCCAATTACGCATGGGCGCAAAATCGCGAAGAACTGTTTGTGAACTATTTCACGGAGGATGTCTATGACGCTTTCGCGAGGCTGACTCGCAGCACCGGGACGCACGACGAACGAAGCCGCCTGCCGGGCATCACGGCGCCTACCTTGGTCATCTCTTCCGAGTTCGACTACGTGACGCCTTTACACGATCAGAGGGAAATAGTCTCCCTGATCCCGAATGCCGGACACGTCCTCATCCAGAGCGCCGGACATGCGGCCATGTATGAAAAACCTGCCGAATTTGTTTCGCTCGTGCTGGGATTCGTAAACAGTATGCTCACTCCACCCCTCGCCGAATGATTTCCATCGTGCCGGCGAGATGCTTTTTCACGCTGCTCAGCGACATGCGCTCCGTGATATTTTGAAAGATAAAGATGTCCGTCATCAGGTGAATACAGAAATCCGCGAGCACCGCCCCGTTGACGTCCGGGCGCATGCGGCCGTGGTCTTTGTCGTAGTCGATACCGATGATGAAAATATCATTGTACCTCGCCTTGATCGCCTGAATCAGTCCGAGCGAGACTCCGCGCGCATGACTGTACAAGACCTTCCCCATGTCAATATGCTGTGGATGGCGGAGCAAAAACTCACTATCCAATGTATAGTAGCGCTCGAAAAACTCAAGGAACGGCTTGGTCTTGTAATCCTCAAATGCGGGCTTCGCAAACTCTCCGCGCTGTTCGCGCAGCGCCTCGAACGCATAGACGTACAAATCGTCCTTGCTGTCAAAATACTGATAGATACTGCCCCGGGGGATGCCCGCATCCTTCACAATATTTGAGAACTTCGCCTCATCAACATTGCGTAGGCTAAATTCATTGATAGCTGCGGCCAAAACCTTGTCCCGTTTTCCGCGGGGCAGATTCCGGAACGTTTGTGTTGGCATCGTTCACTCTCCTTGCCATATAGTAGCACAAAACAAGGAGTGTGTGACTTATTTTTTGGGCGTCTCCGGGGTCTGCGTGGCCTACGGTCTTGGCGGCAGCAGCAGCGCTTCACCCTGCACGACCACCGTGCCGTCCTGTTTCGCAGCTGTACAGTCAAACCTGACCCGGCCCTTCCCGAGCTTTTCGCTGACCCTTACCGTCGCCTTCACCGTATCGCCGATCAGCACCGGCGCGACGAAGGACAAGGTCTGCGACAAGTAAATCGTGCCTTTTCCGGGGAGCTCCGTGCCAAAAATCGTCGAAAACAAACTGCCGGACAACATGCCATGCGCGATGCGCGTGCCAAATTTCGTCCCCTCGGCATAGCGCTGATTGATATGCGCAGGATTGAAATCCCCCGTGATCCCGGCAAACCCGTAGACGTCGGTCTCCGTGATCGTCTTTTCAAAAGAAGCGCTGTCCCCGACATTCAAATCATCGTAATACATAGCATCCTCCTGACAAATTCACAATATATATGACACTCGTGTCATCTATATTTTCGTTGAATTTCAGCAGATTGTCAAGATAAATATGACGATACTGTCTCAAACACGGACGATCTGATATCCGGCGGCTTTCATCATACGGTTCATGACGGCAAAGCCAAGGCCGTCGTCTGCAGCGAGCGCCCCTGCGAGAATCAAATCAACGCCTGATTCGTCCATATCGCGCAGCATGGAATAAAAATCATGTGCCGCTTCCGTGTACGCTCTTTCCTCAAACAACATGATGCCGACATGACGACCAATTTGCTCATTGAGCAATTTGAGCCGTGATATTTCCGCGCGCACCAAGGTCTGTGACCCTTCGATCACAATCATCTCGGCCTTGGGTGCATAGTGGCGGTATTTCATCCCGGGTGCGCGCGGGGCGGCGCTTTCAGAAGCCGGAGCGATATCAGCCGCAACCGGCCGCCCAAGAGTCTGTGACAAATCATCAGCCGTGATCACGCCGGGCCTGAGCACCTGAGGCGGATCCACCGTCATATCGACCACCGTAGACTCGATGCCGATGCTGCTGTCCGGTCCCGCGAGGATCACATCGACCCTGCCGCTCAGATCGGCGATCACATGCTCGGCTTTCGTCGGGGAAGGACTGCCGGAAAGATTTGCGGACGGCGCTGCGACGGGCATACCTGCGAGGCGGATCAACTCGATCGCGACGGGGCTGTCCGGGAGGCGCACCCCTACCGTGGAGAGGCCGCCTGTCGTGCGCGCCGGGATCTCTTCACGCTTTGATAGGATCATGGTCAGCGGGCCGGGCCAGTATTCGTCCGCCAGGCGCACAATATCCGGCGTGAGTTTTGTCGTCAGGCGCGACAAATCGCTGGCCCGCGCGATATGGACGATCATAGGATTGTCGGACGGGCGGCCCTTGGCTTCATAGATGCGCGCCGCCGCATCCGCATTGAACGCATCCGCACCGAGACCGTAGACCGTTTCGGTCGGAAAAGCCACGAGGCCGCCTTGCCTCAGCACGGCCGCTGCTTCGCGGATTTTTTCCATTGCCGCATCCACAGCGGCCATGGCTTCCGGTTCGCAAAGCGCCTGCGCCCGGCGCAGCGTTTCTTCCGTCATCTCCCGTACATCAAGTATCTTTGTTTCCATCAAAATATATCCGTCAGGACCGTGCCGGACTAAAAAGCCTTCATGCGTTCGGCCCGGTCATTGGTGATCAGCCCGTCCACGACCTCGTCGATCTCGCCGTCCATAAAGGCCGCGAGCTTGTAGAGCGTCAGTCCGATGCGGTGATCCGAAACACGTCCCTGCGGAAAATTGTAGGTCCTGATGCGCTCGCTGCGGTCGCCGGATCCTACCATGCTGCGCCGCGCGTCAGCCTGCTCTTTGTTTTGCTCCTGTAGCGCCAGATCATAGAGGCGGGCGCGCAGCACTTTGAACGCCTTGTCTTGGTTTTTGATCTGAGATTTTTCGTCCTGACAGGAGACGACAAGCCCCGTCGGGATATGCGTCAGCCGAACAGCGGAGTCCGTCGTATTGACAGACTGTCCGCCGTTGCCCGAACTGCGAAACACATCGACGCGCACTTCGTTCGGATCGATCTCCACCTCGACGTCTTCAACCTCCGGCATCACGGCCACGGTCGCCGCCGAGGTATGGATGCGTCCGCTTGCCTCCGTTTCCGGCACACGCTGCACGCGGTGTACGCCGCTTTCGTACTTGAGGCGCGAGTAGGCGCCCCTGCCGCGAATCATCAGGATGGCTTCTTTCGTACCGCCCAGCTCCGTGGAATTGTGGTCTATCATTTCCGCCTTCCATCCGCGCCGCTCAGCATACCTGAGGTACATCCGCAGAAGGTCGCTGCCGAACAGACTCGCCTCATCGCCGCCCGTACCTGCCCGGATCTCGAGTATGACGTTTTTGTCATCGTTGGGATCTTTCGGCAGCAGCAGTACCTTCAGCTCGTCTTCGCCGGCCGTGATTTTTTCCTTGAGCCCTGTTAGCTCTTCCTTGAACATCTCTTTTTCGTCATCTGACAGCCCTCCGGCGTTCAGCATTTCTTCGGTGTCCGTCAGCGCGGCTTTGTTTTTTTTGTATTCGCCGTATTCTTTGACGACAGGCTCGAGCTCGCCCATCTCCCTCACGATCTTTTGCCACTCGGGCTGATTCGCGATGACCTCCGGATCGGATGCCTTTCCCGAAAGCTCCTCGTATTTTTCCGAAATGAAGTCTAATTTCTGATACATGCTTACCTCTTCCTCCGCTGCAAAAATACGCACGAACGCCGCGCAAAATCGCACGGCGTTCGGATGATTGCTGTTGACCCGCTAAAGGTTGTATTTGTTCTTGAACTTTTCTACGCGGCCACCGCGGTTGATGAATTTCTGCTGGCCGGTATAGAAGGGATGGCAGGCCGAGCAGACATCGAGTCTGATCTCTTCCTGCACGGACTTTGTTTCCCACGCATTGCCGCAGGCACAAGTCACCTTCGTGTTTTTGTATTCGGGATGTATTCCTTCTTTCATCATAGTTCCTTTCTGTGATCTGGCGCGTACGGCCGTATTCGTACGCTATCATCGTGTCTGCCGGCGTATATTCTTGTAATTGTGAAGAACTGCGCAGGCAACTTTTATATTATACGCAAGCAAACCTCTTCATGCAAGCCTTTATTATTGGAAATATTTTCCTTTGCCATTCTTTTTTTGTGTCAGTTCTTTTTTTTGTAACCCCCTTGTATGTGAACTTCCAGTGATTTACCTACTCAATGCCCCATGATCGCTGTTCAGGAAGGCTATGATCTCCTCATAGGACTTGCTGCTGGAGAAGGCGGCGGCAATCAGTTCATCTTTGCGC
>JAISJT010000032.1 GCA_031261395.1 Eubacteriales Family XIII. Incertae Sedis bacterium | reverse complement strand
AGTCCCGCGCATCTTCGAGTTCGTCGACGAACTCCCCAAGACGATCTCCGGCAAGGTCCGCCGCGCCGAGATGCGCGAGAAAGACTCGCAGGAAAAATAGCTCGCCGAAAAGCCTGCCGTCGTGCGCAAAGTTTCGGCAATTCGGGATTATGACCACGAAATGACGCCGAAACCCGAATTGCCGCAATTTTCCGCGCCAAAACAGGCTTTTTCGTGCGCAAAGTTTCGGCAGTTCGGGAATTGCGCTGCATAATAATTCCCAAAACCCGAAGACGGCGGTTTGCCGGCTCTTTTCGCGTTATATCGCTGTCCACCCTCCGTCGATATTCAGCAGCTGCCCCGTGGTAAAGCTCGATGCGTCGGACGCGAAGTACACCAAAGCGCCGTCGAGCTCGCCGGGATTTCCGGTGCGGCCCATCGGGCAGTACGCCTGAATTATTTTTTGGAAACCGGGATCTTCAAGCACTGCGTCCGTCATCTCGGATGAGAAGTAAGACGGGCCGATCGCATTGACGGTGATGCCGTACTTCGCCCACTCATTGGCGAGGTCCTTCGTCAGCATGAAGACGCCGCCCTTGGCCGCGCAGTAGCCGGAGATCGGCAGGCCGGGCATCGCCACACGGCTGTGGATGGAGCCAAGGTTGATGATCTTGCCGTACTTCTGGTCGATCATGACCTTGCCCACCTCGCGCGAAACATGATAGACGCTCGACAGATTGGTGTCGATCACGCGCGCCCAGTCATCGTTGCTCTGGGATTCGGCCGGCGCGACGGCCGCGACCCCGGCGTTGTTCACTAAGATGTCGATGCGGCCGAAGGACTCCTGCACTTTTTCCACGGCGGCGCGGATCTCTTCCGTGTCGAGCACATCTACCTTGAGCGGCAGACATTCGACGCCGAGCGCCTCGATTTCCTGTGCAACCGCCTCCAGCTTTTCCACCCTGCGCGCCCAGATGGAGACGCTCGCCCCTTCGCGCGCCAGCGCCTTGGCGAACTGGACGCCAAGCCCGGACGAGGCCCCCGTAACAATAGCTTTCTTCCCGGCCAAATCAAATAATGACATAATATTTCTCCCTTTCTTTCCCGTGTAACAAATCTTCCACTTAGCATCTTACCACGGGCAAGAATATCGAGTCTGAAAAGTGCAGAGGCAAACAAATTAGATTCTCTTGTGAAGCGTCCATAATCACATATTCGAGGCCCCAAAATGTGATTATTGCGGGTTAACAAGAGAACTTTTGTTATAATGAATTTATTATGAAAATTCATTTTGGGCTTCGGGCTTATGGGAAACTGCGTGGCGCGGCTTTTGTGGCTACCGTGATTATTATTGCCGGGCAGGTTTGGATCGCGAATGCTTTGGGGCTCAGGCCCGTGTGGCTGCTGCCGGCGATTTCGGGGGCGCTGCTGCTGATCTCCGTCGTCATCTACCGCGACGAGTACCGCGAGCCGCCGCGCGTCTTGCTGCATTTTGCCCATGCGGTCGTTTGGGTGCTGGTTCTCTCCGACCTGTTGTGTCTGATCTGGCTGGTGCTCGGCATCTTCTTTTCCCATTCACAGCTCCCTGCTGGCCAGCTACTGATCACGGGCATCGCGCTTTGGGTCGTGAACGTGATGGTCTTCGCGCTCGCGTATTGGGAGTTTGACAAGGACGGCCCGGAGGCGCGCGCGCTGAATACCGACGCCTATCCCGACTTCGTCTTCCCGCAGCAGACGGACAGCTCCGGTACGCTGGCGCCGAAGGACTGGCAGCCCGGTTTTGCCGACTACCTCTATGTGTCCGTCACCAGCGCCACGGCCTTTTCGCCCACGGACACGATGCCTTACACGAAAACCGCCAAGCTGCTCATGGCCAGCGAGAGCATCATCTCTTTCTTCATCTTCGGGATGCTTGTCGCCCGCGCCATCAACATCGCCGCCGGGTGACCGGGTGACTGAGCAAGACTCAGATATTCTCTATTTGCCAATCGATCGGGCTGACGCCATTGGATTGCAGAAAATCGTTGGCCCGGCTGAAATGCTTGCAGCCGAAGAAACCCCGGTATGCTGAAAGCGGACTTGGGTGAGGCGCCTCGAGCACCAGGTGTTTCGGGTTGTTTAGCATAGAACGCTTGGCCTGCGCCGGGCGGCCCCAGAGGAAATAGACGATGGGGCGGTCTTGCGCATTGACGGCCGAGATGACGGCGTCCGTGAATTGTTCCCAGCCCTGGCCCTGATGGGAATAGGCCTGATGCGCGCGGACGGTCAGGACGGTATTGAGCAGAAGTACGCCCTCGTCCGCCCATTTTTTTAGGTTGCCGTTGTTTGGGATCCGGCAGCCGAGATCGTCTGCCAACTCTTTGTAGATATTGACCAGAGATGGCGGGATATCCTGCGCCGGCGGGACGGCAAAACTCAGGCCCATCGCTTGATTTTCATTGTGGTAGGGATCCTGCCCCAAGAGCAGGATTTTCACCTCCTTGAGCGGCGTGAAGTGAAAGGCGTTGAAGATGTCGTCCGCGGCCGGAAAGACCTTGCCGGAACGATATTCACGGAGAAGAAACTGCCTCAGATTCAGGTAGTAGGGCTTTTCAAATTCTTCGCCGATCGTACCGAGCCAATCGTTGCTGATCTTGGGCATCGTAAACTCCGTTCCGTCGCTGCCGTTTTCTTACCCATTCAATATATCACGATTGGGCAGCCGGGAATAGTCTACGGCCGCGCGCTATCGGAACAGGTCGTCCAAGGTGATCTCGGATTGAATGTTGTTGCAGTAAGCGTTGTGCTCCAGACCATAGGTGGTGATCAGTGTTTGGTGCAAGGCGCTCTTGGTGCCGGTTTCCTTCAGAAAAGCAGTTCGCCTCCTGAGAAAATCTTCATCGTCACTTTTGCTGATTGCGTATTTTGCCACGGAATATTTGATCTCACACAGGTTGATGACGCTGTCTTTGCGGTCAAGGATCATGTCGATCTGCGCGCTCGGCTTTGTGCTCTTGCTGCGCCAGGAAAATATATTGGTAGAAACGCCGCTGATGCCAAGCGTTGATTTGATCTGTGCCGCATGCATCATGCAAACACGCTCAAAGGCATATCCGCACCACGTTTTGTGCGCCGGATTCAGCAAATAGTTTGTCCAAAAATGCTCGTCCCGGCTCTTGTTGTTTTCAACGTACTTCAGATAGAACAGGCTGAAAAAGTCAATCAGCTTGTAGTATTCTCCGTTGCGCCGCTTGTTGTAATCCTCGTAACTTTCGATGAAACCGCATTGCTCAAGTTCGACGAGCACTTTTGTCAGACCGCCGCCGTCAGGGATTCCGCTTTGCCCGATGATTTCCTTTCTCGTCAAGCCTTCTGTTTTGTCGCTGAGCAGCCGGACGATTTGAATATGATTGTTCGAATTGCGGAACAACGAGTGAAACAGCCTGAGAAACTCTCCCGACAGGGACGCGGTTTTCGCAAACAGCAACATATCTACATTTTGATTCAGGCCATACATACTTTTCATTCGGCTCATATAATAAGGGATACCGCCAAAAATCATATATGATTCGGCGATTTGATATCGATTATATACAATGCCCATGCTGCGAAAATATTCCTCACACTCCAGAAGTGTGAATGGCTGCAGCAAAATTTGCTCCGTGATCCTATTGTGCAAGCCGCCATAGTTGTCGATGAGATTGCTGACCATCCAAGAAGTCGCCGACCCGCAAACGATCAGGAGAATGTCCGGCCTCGAAGACGCAAAGCTGTTCCAAAAATGTTCAAGCGCCGTCAGGAAACCGGACTTAGGCGTGTCCAGCCAAGGAAGTTCATCTAAGAATATGACCTTCTTCTCTTTCGTTTTCTGCGCTTTGACAAGCCGTTCGAGCTGCACGAATGCCTCAAGCCAATTCGCGGGAGCCGGAAAATCTCCTTCGAAGTATTCCTGCAAGGCTAAATGAAAATTTTGCAATTGTGTCGCCGTTTTTTCCTCTGCCATGCCGGACGCATAGAAGGTGAAACGGTTGTTGAAATATTCCTTGATCAGATATGTTTTCCCGATTCTTCGCCGCCCGTAGACGGCAACGAAATCCGGGTGCTCTGCCGTGTAGCACCTTTCCAATAGCGCTTGTTCTTGCTTTCTTCCTATAATATTCATACGGCCTCCTCTTTGCATAACTCGCTGAAATCGGGTATATATATATCATTCCAGCGAGGTATATATTCATATTGTATCGCAATTATCCGCAATATCAAGCATAATTGAAAAAACAATAAAAATATACCTCGCTGGAATTGGTCAAAAACACTCAATTCCAGCGAGGTATTTTCCCGGGCGCCGACCCGGGATCCACAAATCCGCCCTACCGCATATTCCTCCGCATCCGCCGTCTGAACATCAGCAATGCAATCAGCGCGGCCAGTGCAACCAGCCCCAAAATCGCATAGCCCATCAAATTCGTTTCATCGCCGGTTTTAGGCGGCTCGATCGGGCTTGCGATCGGATTTTCGCCCGGTTCGCCCGGTTCGCCCGGTTCACCCGGCAAAGTCGGTTCCTTGCCCGGCTTCGGCTTTTTGGGCGGCTTCTTTTCCGGCTCCTCCTCGCGGTCCACCACGATATCGGCCCTGCCGGTTCCCGCTCTGAACGAATCGTTGAATGCGACTTCCAGTGTATGCGTGCCGTCTTTCAGCCGGTCGGCAAATGCCGCGGGCAGGGTGACTACCGCGCTTCCTTTCGCAATGCTCCCGACGGCGCCCCCGCCGCTTTCGGTAATGGTCCGCGGCGTGGCTTCATCCACATAGACGGAAAGCGCATAGGCAGCGCCGTTGAATTTGAATCCCGCGATATCTCTGAAATCGCCCTTTATCTCTACGACAACATCCTCGCCGAAAGCGGTCAGCCCGTCCACGCCGCCCGCCGCCTGGTCGTGCGAGTTCGCGAGGACCGGATGGTTGTGATAGAGCGATCCATACGCTATCTGCAGGGCGGTACGCGCCGCATCCACCGCTGTTTGCGTATTGCCGACGTCAGCCAAAGCGGCCTTCGCGATTACCAAGGCAGCATCCAGCGCATCCAACTGCGCTTGTTGGTAGTTCTCCCGGTGGATATTCTGCGCGTCAAGACCCAGATTTTGTTCGACCAGAATAATCAAAGCCGACAAAACATCCTTGTTGGCTTCGACCACTACATCCACCAATACATCGATAGCCTTGTAATTCATAATGAATCCGCTGTCCGGTGTGAACGTCGCCGTCCCCTGATATGTTCCAATGCCGCCTGAGCCGCCAAGGGAAGCCGAGGGCACTATGCTGTCATTTTTCCATATTAGCGTGCCGGTCACGACCTCGCCAAATACGCCCTCGAAGGCATAGACGCCGATGGTTGAATATTGCAGCGTTTCGCCATTACGGATATCTCCCGCCACCGCCGACAAAAGAACCGGCTCCGCCTGAACCACCGGGATATTCACGTTGACATACGAGCGGACATAGCCGCTGTCTACCACCGTCGGGGTCGTTGTCTCGTTGTCCGGGATAAACGTCACTTCCGCAGAGAATGTCCCCGTAGTGGTGGCGCGAGTCAAGCCCGCCGACCAAACCCACGACCCCGGTATTAGAATCTCCCCGCCAGGTTCCCCAACCGTCCACGCCTCTGCCAAACGAGTATCAAGCGAGGACAAGGAAACCGTGTCGCCATAGACAATCTGCGACGCGATAGGAGCCACCTGTATTTCCGTCTGCGGCGTATAAACATAGATGGTGATGGGCGACGCCGCAATACTGTCAAACCGCTGCGTGTCCAAAGGCACAAAGTTCGCATCTCTCGTAACAGAACCATAGGCGGCAAACTGCTCACCAGGCACATTCCAAGCCCAGCCATTCGCCCGCCCGCCGGAAGTAGCCCCGGCGACCGCCGTAGCAGCCCCCCGGAGCAGGTAAGTGACCTCCCCGCCCGTGATAGTGGAATTCGACAAGTCAGTATTGATGTTGATGGCACTACCCTGCAGCGCCGTAGCCAACGAAAGCGTCGCCTTCCCCACCGCCAGCGTCGCCCCGGTAGAAGCGGTCGCCCCGGTCGTCACCGGCAAATAATGGTCCGCGTCCACCCCCGAAGGCGTCCAGGTCACGCTGTAAAAATCGTCATCCGCGCCGCCCAGCCCGGACACATCCGGAACCGTCGTCGCCGCCGTCCAGGTAAAGGAGCCGCTCAAAGCCGTCCCCGCCTCCGTGCCGGAGCCATTGACCAAGCCGCCGGAAAGCGTAGAGTCAGAGAGCATCTGCCCGTAGGTGACGGAAGAGCCGCCCGGCAGCGCGGCCACCACAGGCGTAGCCTTCCCAACCGAGAATGTGATGGTAGCCGAACACCCGTTATAATTTCCATCCGACGCCTTGTTCGCCTTGAACGTCACCGGCCCCGTGCCGATAATATGCACACTCCCGCCGGAAGTGGTGGTCGCCACCGTGGTAGACGAAGAACCGTCCAGTTCCCAAGTGACCGCGCCAAGACCGCTACCGTCTGCCGAAAGCGTCAGCGAAAAGTCGCTGGCCCCATAGACCTTGGCCGCAGGCGTTGCGATGGTGATACTGTCCGTGGCAAGCCCGACGCTATAAGGAACGCTGTCCGCAGCCCCGGTGCTCGTAGTGTTGGCATCATTGCCCGCGCCGTTCGCCTTGTAATTCCCATCCCCGTTGTATCGGACCTCCAGCGTATGGGCCCCGCCCGAAAGCGCCCCCAAATTGTAGTTTTCCACCTTGCCGCCGACCAAAGCCACATTCTGCGCGACACGAATAGTGTCCACATAGATATCCACCGACCCCGTCGGCACCACGCCCACGCCGACCTTGGAAACGGTAGCCGTGAGATAAACATTCTGCCCGTAAATCAAACCGCCGGAGCCGACCACGCTCACCCCCGGCACCGCCTTGTTCACCGTGATACTGCCGCCCGTCACCTCGGATTTGCCGTAGGTCGCATCCGCGGCCTTGCGCGCCGTCACCGTGAAATCCCCCGGCTTCAGTATCGTCAGCGTAGCGGTCCTGCCGCCGTCTGCCGCATTCCCGGCAATGCTCACGGGCCCGCCGGACGCAGGCGCGACCGAGTAGGTCATCCCGCCCGTGCCGACCAGCGCCCCGCCGCCGGAAAGCGTCACCCCGACATCCCCATCCGGCGCATCGCCGTAAGTATAGGAGGCCGAAAGCCCGGCCAAGGCCAAAGCCTCCGTCGGCTTGAGCCTCCACAGCGCCGTATAAGTCACACTCGCCGTCACCGTAGGCGTGATACCCACATCCCAGCCGTCAAAATACCAGTCGTCGTCATCGGAAACCGCATAACCCGCAGGCGGCGCAGGCGTATTCGGCGGCGTGCTGCCCGTATAATTCAGCACATCCGTCTGCTCTGCAAATGTCCCGTGGTCGCCCGGCTTGAACTTCACCGTATAATCAATCGCCTTCCAGACCGCAAACACCGTGGTATTTTTCGTAAGGTGCGCGCTCCCCGGCGATGGATAATTCGGGTCCGCCACAGTGTCGGACTGCACCTCCGACCAGCCGAGGAACTCATACCCATCATAGGTCCACGACAAATCGGTATTTGCCAGCACCGTCACCGGAGCCAGCCTTTGGAAAGGCCCGTAGTCGCTGGACGTAGTGATATCCGAACTGTCGCGATTCCTCTTGTAAGTCAGCGTATAAGTTTCCTCCAGCAAGCCCACATACTGCGCCGTCAGCGTAGTACGCTTCGCCATCGTAATATATTTGTCCGGGTAATACACAGCGCCGGTATCCAAATCCTTCCAGTTGGCAAATACCTTAGCGCCATCGGACAGCGCCGAACCGTCCTTGACTTTTGCCGAGGTATTGACCGAGTATTCCGTACTATCCGTCGGAGGAGTCCCCGTTCCGTCTCCAACATCATAAGTCAGGGAGTACCCGCTGGTCACCCACATCCCAAAGATGGTCACCGAGTCGTCCACGATTTGATTTGCCCAGGCATAGGCTTTTGTCGTGCCGTGGTCGTCCCAATACCAGCCCTTGAAATTGCCCAATTCGCCATAACCTTCAATAAACCCGGTGCCATAACTCTGCCCGACCGTAAAG
>JAISJT010000025.1 GCA_031261395.1 Eubacteriales Family XIII. Incertae Sedis bacterium | reverse complement strand
CATCAACAAAAGAGCCTGATTGAAATGTGCGTATTTTGACGTTTGTACGCCCTGAAAAAAAGCCCACCGCGTATAAACGTTCATATTCGCCAAAATACGGGCGATATCGGGTGGATTTTGACGTTTGTACGCGCTATTTCACCAAAATGAACATTTCACCGCGTACAAACGTCAAAATCCGCACGCACATGAATCATTTGACAATATTCACCAAATAACAGTAACCCTTGCGTTACGCTTGGCCGTGGTCGCGCTGGGGGGTTCTTAGCATTTCGAGGCCGTGGGCCAGAGCGGGCAGGACGGCTTCGAGGTTTTCGCGGATTGCTTTGGGACTGCCGGGCAGGTTGACGATCAGGGAACCGCCTCGGATGCCGGCGGCCATACGGGAGAGCATGGCGCGGTCCGTGACCTTCATGCTCGCGGCTCGCATGGCTTCGGGGATACCGGGGCAGAGGCGTTCGCACACCTCAATTGTCGCCTCGGGCGTGACGTCGCGCGGGGCGAAACCGGTGCCGCCGGTCGCGCAGACGAGGGCAATATCCAAGTCATCGGCGCAGTGCACGAGCGCCGCTGCTATCTGCGGACGTTCGTCCGGCACGATCGCGATATGAACGACCACATAGCCGGCCGCTTCGAGCATGCTTTGCACGAGCGGTCCGCCCGTGTCTTCGCGAAGTCCGACCGCACCTTTGTCGCTGACCGTGATGACCGCCGCCGTATACGTTGTATCCATAAGTACCCTCTCCTCAATCATCCCTGTCATTCCCTCGATCCCTATCTGTCATTCCCGCGAAGGCGGGAATCTCATGACACGACCTCGATCTCATCGCCCGGGCGGATGACGCCTTCGCGGATGACCTCGCCAAAGATGCCCTCGCGCGGCATGACGCAGTCGCCGGTAAGCCGGCGGATCTCACAGCCCTGATGGCACTCCTTGCCGATCTGCGTGACCTCGAGTTCGGTGTCGCCGATCCGCAGATGCGTCCCGATCGGGAGCTCGTAGAGGGTGAGCCCCTCGGTCAAAATATTTTCCGCAAAATCGCCCGCCGCAAGCTCCGGCAGGATACCGCGCAGCTTCCCGACACTCTCGTCGCCGAGCAAACTGACGCGCCGCTTGGGATCGTCGCCGTGCGCATCGCCCGCCACGCCTTCGCCAAACCGGATCGCGATCTCGTCCACGGCGTGCTTGCGCACCCCTTTTTTCTCACTGATACAAACCGCTACAACTTTCGCCATTCTATTTCTCCTCCCAACGATAATCCCCGGACTTGCCGCCGGTTTTGGTGAGCAGGCGGATCCCGCCGATCTCTATGTCTTTTTGCGCAGCCTTGCACATATCGTAGATGGTGAGCGCGGCAACCGAGGCGGCTGTAAGCGCTTCCATTTCGACGCCGGTCTCGCCGACGCAGCGCACTGTCGCTTCGATGCCTATGGTATACGCAGATGCATCCGGAAAGAAGGCGATATCCACGCCCGTGATCCGTAGCGGATGGCACATCGGGATCAGCTCGGAATTCTTCTTCGCGGCCATAATGCCGGCGACCTGCGCCACACCCAGCACGTCGCCTTTCTTCATGCGGCCTTCCTGAATCAGCGCAAAGGTTTCGGCATTCACGAACACCTTGGCTGCCGCCGCCGCAGTCCGCAGCGTCTCCGCCTTTTCAGATACATCGACCATGCGCGCCCTGCCTTCTGCGTTGAAATGCGTCAGTACCTTTTCGCCGTTTCTTTTGTCACTCATACGTTTCAACCTCCGATCGCGCTCATACCGCGCGCGCTATTGCTTGCATCTTCGGACTCCAAGTGATGCTTGTACGGCTTGTCGAGAATCCCCTTGCGCAGAGCCGCAGTCAGTTCATCGCCGTGCAGCCCCTTGAGCGGGATCTCTTCCGCCGAGTGCAGACAGGGCTTGAGTTTGCCGTCGCTTGTCACGCGGATCTTGTTGCAGCTCGGACAAAAATGCGAGCTGATCGGGCTGATCAGCCCGACAGATCCGACGCTTCCTTCCTTGCGGTACAGTTTTGAAACGCCGTCCGTGCCGACAAGTTTCAGGCCCGGTTCTTCTTCGAGCACCCGCGAGATGCCGATGAAACGCTCCTGATTCCAGCCCGCGCATTCACCGATGGGCATGACCTCGATGAAGCGCACGCGAAAATCCGCATCTTCCGTCATTTTGATCAGGGGGCGGATTGAATCCTCGTTCACACCGCCCATCAGCACCGCATTCAGCTTGATCGGCGTGAGTCCGGCCTCAATCGCCGCCTCAATGCCGCGCAGCACATCTTCAACTTCGCCGCCGCGCGTGATCTCGCGATATTTTTCCGGATCCAGCGTGTCGATAGAAACATTGACGCGAGCCAGCCCGGCTTCTTTAAGTTCGGCTGCAAACTGCGGCAGCAGGACGGCATTCGTAGTGAGCGCCACTTCCCGGATGCCGGGCGCGGCCGCGACACGGCGTACGATATCGACGATGCTGCGCCGGATCAGCGGCTCGCCGCCCGTGATGCGGATCTTCTCGATCCCAAGCGCCGCCGCAGCGATTGCGATCTCCTCGATCTCCTCGACGCGCAGGATCTCATTGTGTCTAAGCCGGCGCACACCCGCCTCAGGCATACAATAGACGCACCTAAGGTTGCAAAGATCCGTGACGGAGATTCGCAGATAATCTATATTTCTGCCATAGTGATCAATCATGATCGTTCATATCCTGTAAGCGGTCACGAGCGCTCCTTCGGGCAGCGGCGGGCTGCCTCCCGGGATCTCGGCCAGCAGATCGCAGCGCAGCAGGGAACTGATATCGCCGCCGCCCTGCCCTTCGTTTTCGACAAACCAGGCTTCTCCGTCCCGGAGTTCGAGGTAGCCCCGCAGTACGCGGAGGCGCGGGGTTTCTTTTTTCATCGCGGTATGCAAGTGAACGCGGCAGGTCTCGTGCAATACATCTGTCCGGCCGCAGAGTTTGCGGATATACGGCAGACCCAGACGCAGCAGGCCGAGCGCGGCCGCGCCGGGATTGCCCGACAGCGACAAAACCAATTTGCCGTCCAGCCGATAGGCCAGCAAAGAGCCGCCCGGTTTCATACGCACCTTCCAAAAGAGGATCTCACCGCCCGCACGTTCGGCTGCCCTGAGCGCGCAGTCGTAATCGCCCACCGAAGCCCCGCCGGTTGTGATGACCATATCGGCGGCCCGAAGCACGGCAGAAATGCGTGCCGCAATCTCATCTTCATCGTCCGTCACCACGCCCGCATCATGAAAATCCGCACCCAGCGATTCTAAAAATCCCTGCTGCGTGTACATACTGCTGTTGTAAATCATACCGGGCGGCAGAGGGACGCCGAGCTCGGCCAGTTCCGTTCCCGTATTCAACACCGCGACCACGGGCTTGCGGTAAACCGGAACCGTCCGCAGTCCCTGCGAGGCGAGCAAGCCCATCAGCGCCGGGAGGATCACCGTGCCCTTAGGGGCGAGCTCCGTACCGACGGGGATATCCTCCCCGGCCCGCACGATATTTGATCCGGCATACGCAGGCTCATAGATCGTCACCGTCTCCGCCGTGAAATCCGTATCTTCAAACTTGACCACCGCGTCGGCCCCGGGCGGGATCGGCGCGCCGGTCAAAATCTTGGCGGCAAAGCCGGACGGCACATCGCCCTTTGGCGTATGCCCGGCCGGAATCTCTTGATTGATCGTCAGCGTGACCGGCGCATCCTTCGATGCAACCGCAACATCCGCCGCGCGAAAAGCGTACCCGTCAAAGGGGCTGCGGTCGAATGGCGGATAAGGAAGGGCTGCCGCCACATCCTCCGCCAGCACGCGCCCATACGTCTCCCCGACCTGTATTTGCTCTGTATTCAATTCTACGGAAAGCCCCAAGAGGAGCCTGATCGCCTCGGAAACCTCAATGTCTTTTTTCATAACCTTTAAATTTTACAATATCCCTCTCGTATTTTCAAACGCCTCGGACTGGTTTATAATAATTTACAAATGGCAGATCACACTGAAAAAAACGCCCTTCGCGCTGCATACAAGCAAAGCCGTATGGATTTCGTGTCCGCAGATGCCGGGGCCTGCGCACGCATAGACCTTGAAATCACAGAGCGGCTTCTCCGGTCTGACGCTTACCGATCCGCAAAAACGATTTTCACCTATGTGAGTGTCGGCGCCGAAACGGACACGCGCGGCCTCATCGCGAGGGCGTTTGCGGACGGCAAATCCGTCTGCGTACCGCGTACTTCCGGCAGAGGCGATGCCGCGCATATGGACGCCGTGCCGCTCACCCGGGAGCAGTTTCGCGCAATGACGGAGACGGACTGCGGCGCCTTCGGCATTCCGGAACCGCCGGCCGCCTACCCGGCCCTGGCCCGGGAACTGCCTGATCTCATCATCGCCCCCTCTCTCGCCGTCGATGTTCACGGCTATCGCCTCGGATACGGCGGAGGTTACTATGACCGGTATATCGAAGGGGCCCGCAAAGCAGGAAAAGGCAGGGGCAGGGGCGCCTCGTCAGCATGCATTCTTATTATTGCCATTCAGAGAAGCGCTTTTGTGACAAAAGAGGCTTTGCCGCGGGAACCGCATGATCAGAGGGCGGACGCGATTTTGACCGAGAACGGGGTTATTTTTTCTTCTTCTTTTCCTGCTTGAAAGGACTTCTGTAATCTCTGGGGTATTGGCCCGAGCGCTTTCTGGAAGCGCGCTCAGCGGCTTTCGCGGAGGCCTCGGCGGCGGCTTCGGCGGCCTCGCGTATGGACTCGGCCTCCATCGCCTTGCGGTAATCGATCGATAGCACGTTCATGATATAGATGAAGATCGGCACGCCGATGAGCATGCCCCAGGCGCCGAGGTAGCGCTCGGAGATGATGAGGATGACGAAGACGATGCTGACGGGCAGGCTCGTGCGCCGGCTCATGAGTTTGGGGTTGAGGAAATAGGCCTCGATGCAGTGAATGATCACGACCATGACGATGACCTCGATGATTTTGGGGAACCCGCCGACGTTGAAGGCGATGATGAGCAGCGGCACCATCGAGATGAAGACGCCGAGGACCGGAATGAGGCCGAGGATGAAGATCATGAGGGCGAGTACGATGATGTAGGGGAAGCCCGCGATCGTCAGGTAGGCCACGGATACGCCGCAGTTGATGGCGGCGATTACGACCTGGACCTTCATGACCTTGCCGAAGGTGTCGCAGAAGCTCCCGCCGAAAAGCATGAAGTAGCGATAGATGAACGAGATGCGGCTGTTTTCCATCGACCGTCCGATCGCATAGATGCGATTTTTTTCGGCGATCAGCAGGAAGGAGATCAGAATGGCAATCAGGAAATTGAGGACCGCCGGGCCGATGCTGGCCAGACCGGTCATGATGGCCGATCCGATGCTGCCAAGGATCGAATCGAAGTTGATTTGCTTGACGAGCCACTGCAGGCTCGGGTCCCACTGCGTCGTCAGTTTTTCGATGTTAAAATTGGAAATCGACCCCGCTATGTCGGTGATCTGCTTGATGATCATCGGCGTATTTTTCACGGCGAAGAGCACGATGAGGCCGAGGATGATCACGTAAATGAGGATCAGTACGATGCCGGACGGGATTTTTCGGAAGATCTTGATCGGCTGACGTTTCAGGCCGATGAGCGCGTATTTTTCCAGATGGTAGAACACGAAGGTGAGCACGAAGGTCACGATGACAATGTCGAGCATGAACCAGATCGTGACGAGTATGACCGCGAGCGCCACGATGGTGACGATGCGCCCGCGCGTGTCGGAGGGCATGCGCCAAGAAGAAAGCCTCTCGCCCTCTGCGGCGTCCTGCGGCACCGGCGGCGCTTGCGGCTCTGCCGCCATGTCTTTTGTTTCTTCCGTCTCTTTCATAATTCGTATATTACAACATTTCTGAAATATGTAACATTAATATATGATTAAGATTAGCTGGCGGCTCCGTTTTTCTTCTTTAAAAGAAAGTCTTCCGCGACGTCGATGGGCGTCACTTTTGAGGCGAAGATGCGGGCAGCCTCGCCGGACTCCCGGTCTTCCCGGCCGCGCACGACGACGATGGCGCCCTCTCGGATGGCGTCCCCCGATTTTTCGTAGGCGCGCGGGAAGACGATGACCTGCACAGTGCCGAAAAGATCTTCGATAAGCATCGTGGCCATCTGCTCGTTTTTCTTTTTGGTCAGGAAGGTTTTTTCGTTCGTGATCTGCCCGATGAGGATGCTGTCCGATACGATCTTGCGATCCGGATAGTTTTCGGGGTGGTTGACTTCGTCGCTGTTCGTGTTGGCGATCTCGTCGATGACCCAGCGATAGCTGTCGAGCGGATGCCCGGAAAAGTAGATGCCGAGCACGTCTTTTTCGAGGGCGAGCTTGTGTCCCAATTCAAAATCCGGCCCCGTGATCTCCGCAATACTCTGTCCGGCGTTGCTGACCGCGCCCGCAACGGCGTCGCCGAGCTCTCCGCCGAAGAGCGAGACCTGCCCCTCGATGATGCGCCCCTTTTCTTTTTTCGCCTGCTCACTCAATACTTTGTAGCGCTGCAAGGCCACGGCGCGGTTGGGCTCGATGCAGTCGAAGGCGCCGGAATATACCAGACTATCCGCAGCCTTGGAACCAAATGCGGAGGAATCGATACTGTCCACAAAATCGCGCATATTCTCCGGGGGCTTGCCGGACTCACGCGCCCTGATGATGGCGTCGATCGCGCCGTCGCCGACATTTTTGACGCTGCGCAGCCCCATACGGATCTTCCCGTCTTCTACGGAAAATTTCTTGTCGCTTTTCAGGACGTCGGGAGGCAGCACGACGATATCTTTTTCCTGGCAGTTGCGAATATACTGCGCGATCCTCGAACCGTCTCCGCCCATAAAACTCGTCATCAGCGCCGCCATGAACTCGGCCGGATAGTGCGCCTTCAGCCAGGCCGTACGGTAGGCGATCACGGCGTAGGCGGCGGCATGGCTTTTGTTGAATGCGTAGGATGCAAAATCCACCATGTCGTCAAAAATCTTGTTCGCAGCCCTTTCCGTGATGCCGTTTGCGACGCAGCCGGGTACACTGCGCTTTGGATTTTCCTCATCCACCAGTCCCTGCACAAAGTACTTGCGCTGCTCCAGCATCACGCTTTCTTTTTTCTTGCTCATCGCGCGGCGCACTTCGTCGCTGCGGCCATAGTCGTAGCCCGCCAGGTCGCGCACGATCTGCATGACCTGCTCCTGATAGACCATGACGCCGTAGGTGACGCCGAGGATCGGCTCGAGCTCGGGTGTGTCGTACTTGATGGCTTTCGGGTTCCCGCGGTTTTTCAAATAATCCGGGATCTTTTCCATCGGACCCGGCCGGTACAGCGAGATGCCGACGATGATGTCTTCAAAATTTTTCGGGCGCATCTTCGTCATGAAATCCCGCATGCCCGGATTTTCGAGCTGAAAGACTCCGTCCGTATCGCCTGCTGCGATCACTTTGTATGCCTCGGGGTCGTCCATTTCCTTCATATCGAGAGCCGAAAAATCTACGAGGCTGCCATGATTTTTTTCGATCATATGCACTGCGTCGTCGATGACCGAAAGATTGCGAAGGCCGAGAAAATCCATCTTGAGCAGGCCAAGTTTTTCAATCGTCGTCATCGTGAACTGAGTCGAAATGCCGTTTTTCGAGTTGAACAACGGAACGTATTCGTCGAGAGCCTTCTTCGTGATGACTACGCCGGCAGCGTGCGTACCCGCGTGACGGCTCTTTCCTTCGAGCATCATGCCGTATTCAAAAAGTTTGGCCACCTGCGCGTCGTCACGGATCATTTGCTTGAGTTTTGGTTCCTTCTCGATCGCCGCCGCAAGTTTGATGCCCAAATCGTCCGGCACCAGTTTGGCGATACGGTCCACCTTGTCGAGCGGGATGTCCATCGCGCGCCCGACGTCACGGATCACGAGCTTGGCCTTCATCGTGCCGAAGGTGATGATCTGCGCGACATTGTCCACCCCATATTTGTCGATGACGTAGTCGATGACTTCGCCGCGCCGCTCGTCGCAGAAGTCGATGTCGATGTCGGGCATGCTCACACGCTCGGGATTCAGAAAACGCTCGAAGATCAAATTGTATTTGATCGGATCGATGTCTGTGATCCTGAGCGTATAGGAGACGATGCTGCCTGCCGCGCTGCCCCTGCCGGGCCCGACGGGGATCCCGTTGTCACGCGCATATTTGATAAAGTCCCACACGATGAGAAAATATTCGATGAAGCCCATATTTTCGATAACGGAAAACTCAAAATCGAGCCGTTCCCGATGCTGCTCTTTTTCCGCACCATAACGAAATTCGAGACCTTCTTCGCAGAGTTCGTACAGATAATCCCTGTTTGTTTTTCCGTCCGGCGCCGTAAAGTCGGGCAGATGCCGGCTTTTGAAATCGATATCCACCTCACAGCGTGCGGCGATCCTGCTCGTATTGTCTATCGCTTCGGGGTAGTCCCTGAATACCTCCCGCATCTCAGCCTCGGAGCGGAAATAGAATTGGTCGCCCGGAAAACGCATACGCGCCTGGTCCGAAATCAGTTTGGCTGTCTGCACGCAAAGCAGCACGTCGTGCGCCTCGGCGTCCTTCTGCCTCAGATAATGAATATCGTTGGTCGCGACCAACGGGATGCCGGTCTCCTCCGCGAGCCGCACCAATTTCGGCAGCACGAAAGCGTCCTCTTCGAAGCCCTGATCCTGGATCTCAATGAAATAATTATTCTCGCCAAAAATTTCACGGAATGCGAGCGCTTCTTTTTTGGCCGCTTCAAAATTTGCCGCCTCGTCGTACTCGGTCTGCGACTTGTAGTTTTTCAATAATTTTTGCGGGACGTCTCCGCCGATACAAGCGGACAGTGCGATGATGCCTTTTGCATACTTGGCGAGCAGAGCCTTGTCTACGCGCGGTTTGTAGTAGAAACCTCGTGTATATCCGGCCGAGACGATCTTGATCAGATTGTGCCAGCCCTCGTTCGTTTCCGCGAGCAGGATCAGGTGGCCCTGGTCGCGGTCCCGCACGGAGTCGCGGTCTTCCATCGACCGCGCGGCCGTATAGACTTCGCAGCCGAGGATGGGCTTGATCCCCTTGTCCTTTGCCGCCGTATAGAAGTCCATGGCGCCGAACATATTGCCGTGATCCGTGATCGCGAGACTGTCCATTCCCATTTCGGCAGCGGCGGCAACTAATTCTTTGATTCCTGCAAGTCCGTCAAGCAGACTGTATTCGCTATGTACATGAAGGTGTGTGAAAGCCATATTCATAGTATATCACGTTACCAGACATTGCCGAGCTCGACGAATTTCAGTTTTTCTTTGGCGATTTTTTCAAGTCTGCGCAGCGTGCCGATTGGCGTCGGCCTTCTGTCCGCGTAGTGATACTGCGGAAAAAACCGACTCAAATGCAGTGGGATTTCCGGAGAAATTTCTGCAATAAACCCGCACATTGCCGCCATCTCCTCGTCTCCGTCGTTTTCGTTTTCGATCACGAGGGTAGTCAATTCGATATGGCAGAGAGCTGCGGCGCTTTTGATATTGTCTTTTACGATTTCGAGATCCCCGCCTATATTTTTGTAAAAGCCCGTGCCAAAAGCTTTGAGATCGATGTTCATGGCGTCTGTCAGCGGCAGGATTTGCTCCCAGTACTTTCGGTTGAGATAGCCGTTTGTGACGAGGACGGTTTTCAGTCCCCGGTCTTTGATTTGTTTTGCCGTGTCTATGACAAATTCATAGCCGATCAGCGGTTCGTTGTAGGTAAAGGCAAGGCCGATATTGCCGGCCGGGACGAGCCGTTCCGCCTCCGCCGCAAGCTCTTCCGGCGTCACGTCTTCGGTCTTGAGATCCCCCGCGCCGGCCATGGAGATGCGGTGGTTTTGGCAAAACGGGCAGGACAGATTGCAGCCGAAACTGCCAACCGAAAGGATCTTGCTGCCCGGGTGAAAATGCGAAAGCGGTTTCTTTTCAATGGAATCGAGAGAGGCAGACGTCAGTTTGCCGTAGTTCAGGCTGAGGGTGCCCTCGGGCGCGCCTATCCGGGTTTCGGTTTCGGCCACCGCCCCGATGCGCGCCCGGCAGCGGCCAACCTGCCCCGGCGCAAGCCTGCATCCCTGCGGGCACAGATCACAAACCACGCCACCAGCCATCATCTGTAGCGTACGACCTCAAAGCGTTCTAACTGTATTTTTTCCCGGTCCCGTTTGGAGATGCCGGCCTTTTGCATGGCGATTTCGATCTGCTTTTCGGCGTCGTCTACGCCGTCCAGATCGGGGAGCAGCAGCCCTCTTTTGCCGCCGAGGCTGACGATCACGCCGTATTTTTCTGGGTCAAGTTCCCCGGCGCTTGCGATCTTTTCGGCCGGCTGCAGGACGTCCACGGAATACGTCAAATACGGCAGCTCACCCGGTTCGATCGCGTCAAACCGCGGATCGTGCGCCGCCGCGCTGATCGCGTTGTGGCGGATCTCAAGGCCGATGTTTTCCTTTGTCGGCGCGATCGTTCCGATACACCCGCGCAGGTTTCCGTGTTTTTTGATCGAGACAAAGACGCCGGCGCGCGGATCGGTCAGCGCTTCGGGCAGCGGCTCCGGCGGCTCAAACATCCGGCGCGTTTTCACATAGGTTTCTACCGTATTGCGCGCAAGGCTGACCTGCGGGCTCTCGGCCCGGCGCCGTTCATCCAAGCGCGCCTGCTCGTGCGCCAAATAGGGGCCGAGAAATTGGCGGTCCTCAGAAGTCCCGGTCACAAGGAAAGAGCCGATCCCGTAGCCTACGCCGAACGGACCTTCGTAGGACAGGAGCTTCGTCTCTACCTCCATGCCGTCCAGCGCCCCGGCCATCACGACGATCGGCCGGTGACCACACTCCCCAGCCCTCTCGCAAAACGACGCGTCCAGCTCCATAACACGGAGGAGATCGCCGGACTCGATCGTCTCAGTGATCACCTTGTCAAAGGCGGGGCCTTCGGGGGCGTAACCGTAGGGGCCATGGTCTAATAATTTATGCGAAAGATCCCCGCTGGCGATAAAGACCGTCCGGCGTCCAAGCCGCGCGGCCACATCACGGATGCGCATCCCGAGGTGATAGTGGTCTTCCGCGGACAAGCCGGAAACGCCGATGCGCACGACTTTGACTTGCTCGGCGCCGGCCTCCTGTATGAACCGCAGCGGGATCGCCGTACCGTGATCCAATGCTCGGTCGCGTTCTCCGAGCGTCCCGGCCGGAAAACCTTCTGCCTCGCAGGCGGCCGTCAGCGCTTCCGCAAATTCCGTGTCATATGCGGCGGACACGGTGACGCCGGACACGCCGTAGGCGCGCATATCGCCCGACGCCGAGGCGCCCGGTGAGATATGAAAATAGTCGGCGTACATCTGCGCGTGCGGGGAAACCACCACGACCGTGCCGGGCGCGAGTTCCGCGATCTCGGCAGAGGCGGCCCGGTAGGCATTCACCGTATCCTGAATCTCGTACTCCTTGCCCCGCCCCACTTCCGGGAAAATCAGCGGCGGATGCGGAACGATATAGGCAGCTATCACGGACATGATCGCCTCCCTTCTTCTTATTATGGAATATGACCTAAGTATATCACACCACGCGGCAGCGCTTGTGTGATAAAATAGAGCATTATGGGAGTATGTTATTTGCAAGATGGAGAGAGGTGCGATCGTGAGTGAACCAACTGTAACAGAACAACACAAGCATGCAAATCCGGGACCGCTGGGGCTGCTCGGCTTCGGCATGACCACGGTGCTGCTCAACCTGCACAATGCAGGCATCCTCGAGCTGTCCGTCGTCATCGTCGCGATGGGCTTTGCGCTCGGCGGCACAGCGCAGATCATCGCCGGCGTCTTTGAATTCAAATTCGGAAATACCTTCGGCGGCACCGCCTTCACGGCCTACGGACTTTTCTGGTGGTCGCTGATATTTATCTGGACGAACCCGACCGAAGCGATCCCCGCGGCCGATGAAAAGTCGATGGGCTTTTACCTCTTGCTCTGGGCGATCTTCACCCTCTTCATGTTCATAGGCACCCTGAAACACAACCGCGCCACGCAGGTCGTTTTCGGCACGCTCACCCTGCTCTTCATCTGCTTGTCCATCGGCGACTTTTCGGGCGCGGAGGCCGTCAAGACCGTTGCAGGCTGGATCGGCATCGTCTGCGGCGCGTCAGCCATCTACAACGCGATGGGCCAGGTCGTCAACGGAGAGTACGGCAAGAAAGTCTTCCCGCTGTAAAAGGCGCTGCGCTATGCGTTGGGATCGGCCAATTCACCCCTGAGCCAGGCATCTCCTTTTTCATAAAGCCGTTCCAGCGAACTGCCCGGGACGCCTTTGCCGCTGTATCTCGGCACGTCCGCCGAACACGGATAACCATTGTAGCGAATGCCGTAGGCCAGGTACTGATACTCCTGCGGATACTGCTCCAGGATGGCTTTGTCAAGCTTTGGCGCCTCACCCGGCGTCACGGGGATCAGCTGATCTTTGTCGCAAATCGTTTCGCGGCGCACCAGGCCCCAGCGGCCTTCGCGCTTTTCCCAAAAGTCGAAATGCCTGGCGAAATTGTGCATATCGCAGAGGACGCCGTCCAGGTCGATGCGCTGTGTGATGATCATTTTGGTAATGGATTTCGCGCGGCTGCCCTCCACCGTGATCCCGCTGCCGCCGAGAATGTGCATGTACCACAAGCCGTGATCGCGTTTTCCGGTTTCCGTATTCTGAATGAATTCTTCGTACGTCGACTGCGACCATGTCGCGATCATGACGCCGTCTTCGTGCCATACCTTGCGAAAGTCATCCCACAGGAAGGCGTCGCGATATACCACCCAGCGTTCGATCAAATCACGGATCTGCATCACGTCTATGGTTGTGTCTGTTGTTGTATCAGTTGCCATGGTCCCATCTCCTTTGTTACGAATCCTGCCGATATGTATATAATGATATAAATATAACAGATATTCCGTTACGCCGCTGGGGAAGTAATCAGCTATGAAAATCTGTATGCTATCAATCCGAGCAACGATATCAGTGAGATTCCTACAATCATAATCAGCGGAATCAGCGGGAGTTCATCGCTTGTCTGTGGAATCGCTGTAGTCTGTGGAGTCGATGTAGTCTGTGGGGTTGGTGTAGTCTGTGGGGTTGGTCGCTGTAGGGGGTCTCCTTTGGCAATATCTTCGCGGTTTACCGATATAGCAGCTATGCCCGCCGTCGATTTATCTCCGGGTGTGCTATCGGACAACCAAACCTGAATCTCATGAGTGCCATTTTCAAGTGTATCGGTGAATTTTGCCGAGAGCGTAACTATAACACTTCCATGAGTAATAGTACCAATCTCTTTGCCGCCTGCTTCCGTGATGGTGCGAGGTGTGTCATCATCCACATATGGCGAAAGTGTGAGTGCAAGTTCTTGATTATTATTGAACTTGAATTCAGTGACGTTATTTAAGTCACCTTCAAATTGAACAACTACTTTTTCCCCATAAACTGTAAGTCCATCCTTCCCGCCGTATTTCTTATCATGGGAATGTTTGATGATATAATGCCTGGCTAATTTTGTTGTAGAACCAAAGTCGGGGATGTTCATCTCAAGTAAATTGCTAACATTATTATCCGCATCTTTTCCGGCAATATATATCTTATGAACACCGGCGGTAAGCGAATTAAGTGTAATTGTCTGTTCGCCAACTTTTAGTGTGCTCTGATTTGTTCCGGCAGATACCAAATTCCCGGCATTTCCAGGCGCTGTCCCGTCAAGCTGATAATAGTATGTTCCGGCTTCGTCAGAGGAAAACTTCACCGTCGCGTTCGTATCACCGATGCGACTGACATCTCCCTCAGTAAGAATCGGCGGAGTGGTGTCAGCGGAACCAACGGGTATAGGAATGTTCATCTCAAGTAAATTGCTAACATTATTGTCCGCATCTTTTCCGGCAATATATATCTTATGAACACCGGCGGTAAGCGAATTAAGTGTAATTGTCTGTTCGCCAACTCCCAGTGTGCTCTGATTTGTTCCGGCAGATACCAAATTCCCGGCATTTCCAGGCGTTGTCCCGTCAAGCTGGTAATAGTATGTTCCGGCTTCGTCACTGCTAAATTTCACTGTTGCATCAGCATCGCTGGTGCGACTGACGTCTCCTTCTGTGAGAACCGGTGCGGTGGTGTCAGAGTCATTTGATACCGTCAGTGGGATATCTACCGGGGTGCTCGCATAGTCGGTGAGATCGTCGCCGCTTATTTCTTCATTGAAAACGCGCAGGGTGTAGTCTCCGTCTGGCAGATCAACTTCATTCGGAACCGTGAATGCGGCTGTGCCGCTTGCACTTCCGGCAGAATTCAAATCGACAAGTTTGCCATAGAATAGCGGTGTATTTGCGATATCATTTTCATCCACGATCACAGCCGAAACATATTTAGATGTGCCAAATATTGCACCAGTATAGGGAATGGAAACGGTGTCGCCGGATTTTACGGTGCGGCTTGCATTTGATGTCACAAGGTTTAGATTACTATCGTCCTTGATCGTCAATTTCAAATTTCCGCTCGGTGGTTCTGCCTTCGCAAGGGTACCGCCTGCGGCAGCGGATTTGCCGCCTGTGGCGGCAGATGTGAAGAGAACAGAATCCAAATCTATCTTAAAGGCGGGGCGGACGGCATAAAGGGATGTGGCATTAGCGCCGTTGTAGTCGGAAAAACCGGCACTGTTCACGTATGCAAACGGAGTAACTGTACCTTTGGAAAATTTGCCTATTCTTTTTGGGGATCTAAGCCACCAATTAGTCGTTGAGAAGTTATTATTCCTTTGAATATCGCTTGCAAATCCCCATGTGCCTGGATTAGTTGTGTCTCCCCATCCCACTTCCGCTATGGAAGGCAATACAATCTTCTGGTTAATTTGCATCGTACCGTCTACACTTATCGCTGGATTGCAAACTTCATTAGTCCCATAAACGTTTATTGCAGTTTGATCTGCCGGATTAAAGGCCTTTCCAAAAAAACCTGTGTCAGTGTTTTTATTTAGCCAAGTGCAAATACCGGATTTTTCCCAGGTAACATCTTCATTGTAAGTATCGTATTGACGAGTAGTGCTATCAGAATTATCCGTATGAACAATGCCGTCAGCAAACAGCGTAATGGTATCGTCATCCTTTGCCACCACGCGCCATAGCAGCGGCGTATCGCTATCGTATCCATCAACTCCGAAGTACACCTTAGCCGCAGGGTCTGTAACTGCGGAAATGGTATTCGGGATCCCCGCTGCCGAATCAAACTCCGCACCCGAATCAGCAATTGCCGCCATCGGCATCATTCCAAACAGCCCTATGACAAGGCTAAGTGTCAGTACGATTGATGCAATTCTGTTTCTTAACGTTTTTGTATTCATCTCAATTCTCCTCTTTTCTTGTAAATACAATTTTCTGTTGCGCTCCGGTTTGTGATATTAAAATAAAAAAAGATGTCAGTCACGGCGTATGTATATACCGCAAACCAACATCCTATGTAATTACAAAAAAATTCTCCCTATAGGGTTTAGTGTATACCCCCCCCCCGAACAAATGTTCTCGCGGGCTGAAGTTTTCCCTTTGCCTGTGTCATAAATTTGTCTATCACTGAATGATCCTCCTTAAATTGTTGATTGTGGGTCGAACCAACAAAAACCTATAAAGTAGTTATACCCAAAAAATACGGTGTTAAACACTTTTGGCCAACATTTTAAATCTATTTAGAAAATACAAAACCCGAAACCGTCTCCGGCAGGTACTATCCTGCCAATCAACGAGTTCGAGTTTACGGCTTGCCGCAGGCAAACGCTTGATTTTGGTGGAGATAACAGGGTTCGAACCTGCGACCTTCCGCGTGCAAGGCGGACGCTCTCCCAGCTGAGCTATATCCCCGAATAGGGGCGGCGGCGAAAATGCGACCGTGAATTATTATGCAGTCTTTTCGTAGAAATGTCAAATTTACGAATTGCCTCAAAAAAAACAAAGGCGCCGGGCGAACCAATATAAAACCCATACATTTGCAGGGTATAATAACGAAAACAAGAAAGGAACGACCGAACACAAGATGAGCAATCCGAACGGAAACACCAGCCAACCGAGCCAATCGAATGCCGCAGCCAAAGCCAAGCCGGCGAAGCTGCGCATCGGCGGCATGACCTGCATCAGCTGCCAGCGACGGATAGAAAAGAAGCTGCGGGGGACCGCCGGCGTCAAAAGCGCGACCGTCAGCTACCGCGCGGGCACGGCCAGCGTCACCTACGACCCGGACCTCGTCTCCCTGAAAGACATCTCCGCCGCCATTCAGCAATTGGACTACACCGTACTGTCCGGCAAGTCACAGCCGGCGGACACCCGGCGCGCCGTCGGCATCCTGATCCTGCTGTTCGCGGTCTTTATGCTGCTCAAGCAGTTTGGGCTGGCAGACATTTTCAACGTTTTCCCCACCGCCGAGACCGGCATGGACTACGGCATGATCTTCGTCATCGGTCTGCTAACGTCGGTCCACTGCATCGCCATGTGCGGCGGCATCAACCTGTCGCAATGCATCCCCGCAGCGGCAGGAAACAAACCGCCGTCATTCGCCGACTCGATCGGCGAATCCAGCGGCCTTCGCACGTCCGCCTTCGTCCCCAGTCTCCAGTACAATCTTGGGCGCGTCGCCGCCTACACCGCCGTCGGCTTTCTGGTCGGCGCCGTCGGCTCCGCCCTCTCTTTCGGCAGCGGCGTGCAAGGCGCGCTCAAACTTTTCGCCGGCGTCTTCATGCTGATCATGGGCATCAATATGCTCGGCCTTATCCCCGGTCTGCGCCGGCTCACGCCGCATATGCCGGCCGTCTTTGCCGACAAGATCGACGCGCAGAAATCCAAAAGCAGCAGCCCTCTGATCGTCGGCCTGCTCAACGGTCTCATGCCCTGCGGCCCTCTTCAGGCCATGCAGCTCTACGCCCTTTCCACAGGCAGCCCCGGCGAAGGCGCCCTGTCGATGCTGCTCTTTTCCCTCGGCACCCTGCCGCTCATGTTTGGAATCGGCGCGCTCAGTTCGATCCTCAGCCAGAAATTCACGCGCCGTGTGATGACCGTGGGCGCGGCGCTGGTCGTCGTGCTCGGCATCTCCATGTTCTCGCAGGGCTGGAGTCTGGCCGGGCTTCCGTCAAGCACAGCCTTTGCCGGCGCGGCAGGCAGCGCAGGCAGCGAGACGTCCGGCGAAGGCGTCACTATAGAAAACGGCGTGCAAGTCGTGCGCAGCTCGCTCGAATCCGGCCGCTACCCCGCGATCACCGTCGCAGCCGGCACGCCCGTAAAGTGGATCATCGACGCTCCGCAAGGTAGTCTCAACGGCTGCAACAATGCGATGCAGATCCCCGCCTACGGCATCCAGTACCAGTTCAAAACCGGCGAAAACGTGATCGAGTTCACCCCCGACAAGCCCGGCGCCGTCCCCTACAGCTGCTGGATGGGCATGATCCGCAGCACCATCACCGTAGTAGAAGCACAGGAGGCATAAAAATGAAATCCAATAACAAGAGGCACGCCAACCGCAAATTCACTGTGACGGCTTTTGCTTTGCTGCTGGTGCTGGCGGTGCTATTTGCGGCCTGCACCCCCGTGGAAAAAAGCGACGCGGATAACGGTTCGGGCGGCGGACAAGCTTCCTCCGGCGGCAGTTCCGGGGACGCAGCACCCGCGCCTGAAGCAGCAGATGTTCAAGCACCTGAGCAAGCAGCAGCACCAGTGGCTGACAGCGGAGCAGCGGACATCGTCATCCCGCTCGCGGACGTCACCACTACCGCGACTTTTTACCCGGCAACCGTGAATGGGATCGACCTCGAAGTGATCGCGGTGGAGGCGCCGGACGGGACGATTCGCACCGCCTTCAACACCTGCCAGGTTTGTTATGATTCCGGCAAGGGATATTACGAGCAAGACGGCGACGTATTGGTCTGCCAAAACTGCGGCAACCGCTTCCCGATGAGCCACGTCGAAGTAGAGTCCGGCGGCTGCAACCCCTGGCCGATTTTCGACGAGTACAAGACCGTGACGGACACAGACATCACGATCCCCGCCGCCTTCCTCGCCGAAGCCACCGTCATCTTCGAAAACTGGAAGCGGAACTATTGATAAAAACAAATGAAGTAGAAACTCTCTTAATTTGCGTCGAATGTCCGGTTTTTTTGAAGTAGGAGGCAAAAAAACGAGAGTGTACTTCAAAAAAACCGGACATTCGGCGCAAATTAGAAACACCGCGTGACAATGGATTCCCGCCTGCGCGGGAATGACAACGGTGGTTCGCGGGAATGACAACGGTGATCTGCGGGAATAAAAATGGCGATAAACACCTATGATAAGATAGTAAGTAGTATGGAACGGAGCATGTATTGGTGAAAAATCAAGTTTTAGGTATTCGGGGGATGACTTGCGCGGCTTGCGCGGGGCGTATTGAGAAAGTCGTTCGGAAATTGCCGGGGATCGAGGTGGCGAACGTTAATTTGGCTACGGAAAAATTGTTTGTGGAATATGATGCGGGCAGTTTGACGATTCCGGATATTCAGGCGGCTGTTTCGAAAATCGGGTATGAAGCCATTGAGAAAACGGAGAACAGTAAGGTCACGATTCCGATCGGGGGGATGACCTGCGCGGCTTGCGCGGGGCGGATCGAGAAGGTGGTCGGGAAGCTGGACGGGGTCGCTGAGGTGTCGGTCAATTTGGCTACGGAAAAGGCGACCGTCAGCTACGATCCGACGAAGGTGCGCGTGTCCGGCATCAAGGCTGCTATCGAAAAAATCGGTTACAAGGCTTTGGAAGTTTCCAAAACCGACGCTGTTGACGAGGACCGCGCACGCAAGCAGAAAGAGATCCGCGTGATGTGGACGAAGTTCATCGTGTCCGCGGTGTTTGCCATCCCGCTTTTGTATATCGCGATGGCGCCGATGATCACTTGGGCGAATCCGCCGCTGCCTTTCGGGCTGGATCCGATGCGGTATCCGCTGATTTACGCGTTGGTCGAGATCGTGCTGGTCATTCCGGTGATCGGCGTGGGGCACCGGTTTTATACGGTCGGGTATAAGGCGCTGTTCCAGCGGAGCCCGAATATGGATTCGCTGATCGCGATCGGGACTACGGCGGCCGTCGCTTACAGTGTCTATAACACCTGGCAGATCGCTGCCGGCAATTTTGCGGCGGTCGACTCGCTTTACTTTGAGACTGCAGGGGTCATCATCACCTTAATTCTGCTCGGCAAGTCGCTGGAGGCGGTGTCGAAGGGGCGAACGGGCGAGGCCATCAAGAAGCTGATGGGGCTGGCGCCTAAGACCGCGATCGTGATGCAGGACGGCGTAGAAAAGGAAATTCCGATCGACGAGGTGGAAGTCGGGGATATTATCGTTGTGAAGCCGGGGGCGAAGATTCCGGTGGACGGGATCGTGGTTTCCGGGGGAACCGCCATCGATGAGTCTATGCTGACCGGGGAGAGTATGCCGGTGGACAAGAAGGCGGGCGATGCGGTTTATGCGGCTTCGATCAATACGACGGGGAGCAT
>JAISJT010000112.1 GCA_031261395.1 Eubacteriales Family XIII. Incertae Sedis bacterium | reverse complement strand
CATAACAAAAACACGCGGCGCGTTGATGCACTGCGTGTCAATATTTAACTTATTAAATTGAGAGCGGTTTAGATAAGGTCGGCTAAACCCTAAAAATCGGCCCCCCCCCCCATTGGTATATTATTCCAGCTTGTCAGATTCCCAACCGTTCGCAATTCGTTCATTCTCCCTGTGGTTTCCCACCGCGCCGCCCAAAGATATGGCTGCGAGTATAAATATACATATCTATTATACCCGAAAAATACCACCACAAACAAAAAAATTACAAAAAATGTGTTTGAGGATTTACGGAGGATTTACATTGGGATAAAAATATATCTATGTCATTATTTGACATTAAGTCTGTGTAGTGGTATTGTAGCTTAACAGAAGGAGTAATCGTTATTGTTATGAAAATTTATTATCTCGATGAAAGCGGCGACCTTGGGTTTGATTTTCGCAAACTTAGAACATCTAGGTTTTTTGTAATTGCATTTTTGATTGCTGACGACAAAAGACCCGTTCATGCGGTCATAAAAAAAGCATTGAAAGGATTGCCTGAAAATGATCTCAAGCACAATCACGGAGTGCTTCATGCGGGATATGAAAAGTCGTCGACCTGTATTAAATTGCTGCGCCATATTACAAGCAAAGATATATGTATTGCTGTGATGAAACTTGACAAAAGAAAACTCACGCTGCCCGAAAACATACACGACTTTTATTCTCAGGTTGTGATATCGCTGTTCAACTGCCTACATACAAATGGTTTGATTGATTCCAGCGAACAAATCTGTTTGATTGCTTCGCAAAGAGAGACAAATAAGCAACTGAATGACAAATTCGCTGCGATGGTTTCACAAGGCACGAGCATTGTTGCGAATATATCAACTGAAATAGCAAAACCATATAGTGACAAAGGTTTACAAGTTGTAGATTTTATTGCATGGGCATATTGGCAAAAGTACGAAAATGACAATCCACTATATGCTGATATCTTGTCTGCAAAAACAATACTTGAATGTTCTTATGACGGTGATAAAAAAGACAGACCCCTAATCTCTTAGCGCGGAACTCTCCGGAACCACCCGATTAGGGGAATTACTTATCTATGTTTTCATTGTATCAAATCCTACATCCTTGTCAATATATTTTTTGGGATTTTGTGGGAATCAATATTTGCCTGTCCATTTTGGGCGACAAGCGTCCTTCGCGACTATCTGCTCAAAGGCTATGCCGTGAACCAGAGGATGGAGCGCATCGAACATAGGCGCCGATTTTGTAACAAATCGAATCTCAAGTTTTTTTCCTACACTCCTACCGATTTGGTTAAGTACGGATAAGGTAATTGTTTAACACCTATATTTCACTAAACTCCAAGTGAGGTTTCCTTGTTTTTTAGCCGTTTCACACAAACGTCATTTTTGATCTCTCGTTTTGGGCTCGCCCTCGCCGTTTTTGCGGAAACTCAAGAGAAAATCTTTATTGACACAAAATTATAAATAGGTTAATATATGACATTAACGAGATTATAAGGAGATTGACAAGGCGGGCAAGGGTGATATAATAGATTTAATATAAATACTAATTTTATTATATATTGAATTGAGGACAATTATGGACATCGTAAAAGTCACCATCAACGGCCAGGTAACCATTCCCGTGCAAATCCGAAAGCGGCTTGGAATCAAGCCCGGCGATAAAGTCGTCTTTATCGAAAATGGAAATGGTAACACCGTCACGCTCGCCAATTCTTCTCTGCTCGCAATTGAGAAATTTCAAAACGCATTGAGCGGAAAGGCTGAAGATGCTGGGTTTGCTACGGAAGAAGATGTTGCTGGCTATCTCAAGGATATTCGGCAAGAACTATATCAGGAAAAACATAAGTGTACTGATTGATACGAATATCATCATATCAGCAGGCCTTTTTCCAAAGGGGAAAACCGCAGCGATTCTTCGATCAGCCGTTTTGCATTGTAATATTTGCATTTGTACTTATTCCATTGAGGAGTTTTATCGGGTAGTAGACCGAAAATTTCCCGAGAACAAATCGGATGCTATCGAATTTCTTACCAATCTTGAATTCGAATTGGTCGAGCCGCATGGTGAGATCATTTTCGATGACTTACCCTATATTCGAGATGAAAAAGACTCACCGATTTTGCAAGCCGCTATCGCTGCGGATATTGAAATTCTGCTTACTGGTGATAAAGATTTTTGTGATGTCGTTTGCAAAAAACCCAAAATAATCGGTCCAAAGGAATTCTCTCGACTTCTGCCAAAACATTTGATGCAATAGCACAAAAGAAGGCGAACAGGGAGAGACCAAAAAACATGCTTAAATGAGATAAATGTCCGATCCCTTCAAAATTGCGGTATAATGATTGCTATATAATTTGCACAAACAAAACGTCCGCTGTGTGCCGCTGTGTAGTGTTGAAGGAGCCGTATGACCGAACGCCTGACGAAAGATCAAATCAAAGAAGAAATCATCAAGAAGCTGAGGCGCCTGCGCGGCATGACTCCGGACGAAGCAACACCGGACGATGTTTACGAAGCCGTCGCACGCACGGTACGCGACCTCGTCATGGATGAATGGTCAGTCTCCCTGAAAGAAGAACACAAGAAAAACGCCAAACGTCTCTACTATCTGTCTGCCGAATTTCTCATGGGGCGGGCCCTCGTCAACAATATGATCAATCTCGATCTCTATGAACCGTACAAAGAAGCCCTCATCGAACTCGGGCTGTCGCTTGACGAGATCGAACAGCGCGAATCCGACGCCGGCCTCGGCAACGGTGGGCTCGGACGGCTTGCCGCTTGCTTTCTCGACTCCCTTTCCACGCTTGACATGCCCGTGACAGGCTGCTGCATCCGCTATGAGCACGGCCTGTTCCGTCAGCGCATCGTGAACGGAGAGCAGATCGAAGAAGACGACAACTGGCTCGAAAACGGAAACATGTGGGAGATCACACGTCCCGACGACAAAGTCGAGGTGAAATACGGCGGACACATCGAGGAGACGTGGACCGAGCACGGGCTCGCTGTCAGCCATACCGATTATACAAGTGTGATGGCCTATCCCTATGACTATCCCGTCATGGGCTATGAAAGCCGCGTGCCGGCGACGCTCAGACTCTGGGAAGCGCGAGCCAAGACCGAACTTGATATGACGTATTTCAACAAAGGCGACTATGCCTCCGCCGCCAGGGAGAGCGCTCTCGTCGAGTCGATCTCGCAGGTGCTCTATCCGGAGGACAACCATGAGCAGGGGCGGCAGCTCAGACTCAAGCAATTTTATTTCTTCACGAGTGCGTCTATGCAGTTCCTGGTGCGCAGCCACAAGCGGCATCACGGCGACATCCACACATTGCCGGATCGCTACGTGATCCAGATCAACGACACCCACCCGACGCTCGCGATCCCGGAACTCATCCGCATCCTCATGGATGACGAGGGGCTGTCATGGGACGAGGCGACGGGCATCGCCTACCGGATGTTCAACTATACAAACCATACGATCATGCGCGAGGCGCTCGAGCGCTGGAACGAAAATATGCTGCGGACGCTACTGCCTCGTATCCACAAAATCATCACGGTCATCGACCAGAAATTCCGCGACATCATCTGGGAAAAATGGCCCGGCGACCTCGCGAAGATGAACGAGATGGCTATTGTATACGGCGGCGAGATCCGCATGGCCAACCTCTGCATCGCGGTCTGCGGCAAGGTCAACGGAGTCTCGGCGCTCCATGCGAGCATCATCCGCACGCAGACTTTCCGCGATTTTTACATACTCTTCCCCGACAAATTCACAGGGGTGACCAACGGCATCACGACCAGACGCTGGCTGGCAAAGGCCAATATGCCGCTGACCGCTTTGATCGAAGAGCGCATCGGACGCGGCTTTCTCAAGCGCTATCAGGAATTCGAGCGGCTTCGGGACTATTTGGATGATCCTTCTTTCCGGCAAGGCGCCGCCGGGGTCAAGAGGCTGAACAAAGAGCGTTTTGCAGATTTTCTCTATGAAAAGCAGGGGGTCAGGATCGACCCCGTGACCGTCTTCGACGTTCAGGCAAAGCGGCTGCACGAGTACAAGCGCCAGTTGCTGAAGATCCTGCATGTCCTGCATCTGTACTTCCGTATCAAGACCGAGCCGGACGTACACATCGTACCCACCACCTTCCTCTTTGCGGCAAAGGCGGCGCCGGGATATTATATGGCCAAAGAAATCATCCGGCTGATCAATGCCGTCTCTGCGCTTTTGGAGGACGATCCGGAAGTGCGGGATATCCTCAGGGTCGTATTCATCGCTGATTACAATGTCTCGACAGCCGAGATGCTGATCCCTGCGACCGATATTTCCGAACAGCTTTCAACAGCGGGGCTTGAGGCCTCGGGCACGGGCAATATGAAATTCATGATGAACGGCGCCGTGACCATCGGTACCATGGACGGAGCAAACGTCGAAATCTACGAACAGGTCGGCGACGATAATATCTTTATCTTCGGCGCCCGCGTGGAAGAGCTCGACAGACTGAACAGGCTTGGCTCCTATGATCCCTGTGCACTCTGCGAAAATGATCCTGCTATCAAACGCGTACTCGACGCCATCATTTCCGGCGTCCTGCCGGTGACGGGCGGGCGTCAGTTTCATGATATCTACAACGCCCTGCTCTTTGGTGGGAACGGACAGGCGGACAAGTATTTCGTCCTGCATGACTTCGCGTCGTATGATGAAGTCTACGGGCGATTGGCGGCGGCCTATGAAGACCGTGAACGATGGATGCGCATGAGCGCGGTTAACACGATCTGCTCGGGCATCTTCTCCTCCGACCGCGCGATCAGCGAATACGCACAAAACATCTGGCGCCTCGAGCCGCTGGACTGATATGGAAACACTCTCTTTCGGAAGCATCAGCGTCACTGACATGGACGTGATCCACGACAGTGCAAAGGAGCGCTTTCGGAGGCCGCTCGGCGCCGTACCCTGCGAAACGGAAGTCGCGATTTACCTCCGCGTGGGCGACCTGCATATCGAGCGCGCTGCCCTCTGCCTCTTGCAGGACGGCCGGATCAGCAGACTCGAAATGTTCCCGGAAGAAGATTTGCTCAGTGCGCGCAGCGTAGTTCACGGCAGGAACGGTACCGGAGATGTGCTATGGTATTGGTTTGAAATCACGCTGCAAGGCGGCAGCATCTGCTACTACGGCGCGGATACCGGCTGCAATACAGGACTCGGCCGGCTCTACCGCAATCCCCCGCCCTCTTTTCAGATCACGGTCTACGAATCCTCCTTTCATACGCCTGACTGGGCAAAGGGGGCCGTACTCTATCAGATCTTTCCCGACCGGTTTCGCTGCGGCGATCCTGAAGCCGTACGGGCAGGCGTGGAAGCGCACCAAAGGATGGGACGGAAAGAGATCGAGCTGCACGAGACCTGGAACGAGACGCCTGTCTATGCGGCAAAAGAAGGACAGAAATACTATATGCCCTGCGACATGTTTGGCGGGGATCTCGAAGGGGTTCGGCTCAAACTTCCCTATCTCACAGAACTCGGCGTCACAGCGATCTATCTGAATCCGATATTTGAATCGGCGTCAAATCACCGTTACAATACCGGTGACTACCGGCAGATCGACCCTATCCTCGGCGGAGACGCCGCCTTTGACCGTCTCGCTCACGATGCAAAAGAAGCAGGCATCCGCATCCTGCTTGACGGAGTCTTTTCCCATACGGGCGACGACAGTGTCTACTTCAACAAATACGGCCGCTACGGCAGCCTCGGCGCCTACCAGAGCGCCGAATCCCCGTATTTCAGTTGGTATGATTTTCAGACCTGGCCGGACAAATACACGAGCTGGTGGGGATTTGAAACCCTGCCCGAAGTCCGCGAATACGATGAAAACTGGGGGGCCTTCATCATAGACGGTGAAGACTCCGTGGTTTCCAAATGGATGAAGGGGGGGGCGTCCGGCTACCGTCTCGACGTCGCGGACGAGCTGCCCGACGAAACAATCGAACGTATCCGCGCCGCCGTGAAGCGGGAGGATCCCGAGGGCTTCCTTATCGGTGAAGTCTGGGAGGACGCAACGACCAAACAATACCACGGGCAAAACCGGCGCTATGCCCTCGGCCTCGGGCTCGACTCAGTGATGAACTATCCCTTTGCAAACCATACGGTAGATTTTTTGACAGGACGCACAGACGCGGTCGCGTACCGCCGTTTCTTCGTGAGCCAATACCTGAACTACCCGCATGAAATGCTCTACACGCTGATGAACCTCTTGTCCTCGCATGACATCGTGAGGATACGCACGCGGCTTTCAAACCCGCCGGATGCGAGCGCACTCCCCCGCGAGGAACAGGCGGTCTACGCACCGACTCCCGAAGACGATGAACTCGGCAGTAGGCGGCAGAGGCTCGCGGCGGCTATCCAGTTTTCGGCCCCCGGCATCCCGACCGTCTACTATGGCGATGAGGTCGGCATGATCGGCTTGCTCGACCCCTTCAACCGCCTACCCTATCAGCAGCGGGATACGGACATGCTGAACTGGCACAAAAAATTATCGGCTCTGCATGCCTCGCATCCGGCGATGCAGGGTGGGGCAGCGCTCTATTATTCTACGGACGGGAACGTTTTTGCTGTCCTGCGCTATATGGCTTTTGATGCAGACGAAGATGTGCGCGATGCGGTTTTGACGGTCGTCAACCCGACCGAAATATCCCGCCGTATCGTCATCGACTTCACACAAGAGAAAGAGGGACAGCCGCGCGAGTCTCTCGAAGCCATCAGAAACTGCCACGGTATTTCGGCGACGAGCGAATTCACAGGGCAAACCATAGCAACGGAACAAGGACTCATCGATATCAGCATCGGCCCGCTTGAAGCCGAGATTTTCAGTCTGTCATGGGAATGACGAACAGCGCCAGACGCGCGGGGATCTTGCTGCCGGTAACATCCTTGCCCTCGCCGTACGGTATCGGCAGCCTCGGACGCGCCGCCTACGACTTTGTCGATTTTCTGTATGCAGCAGGCCAGAGCGTTTGGCAGATCCTGCCGGTTGGTCCGGTCGGCTGGGGATACAGCCCCTATCAGCCGGCATCCGCCTTTGCGGGAAACCCCTGGCTGATCGATCTCGACGTACTCGCCCGGGATGGTTTGCTCACCAAAAAAGAAATTCGCGAAGCCTGGACCGGCGCCTCGCGCACGGGGCACGGGATATCTCCCGCATCGGCAGCCTACCGCATCCAGGAAAAACTGCGCGGATCTCTGCTTGAAAAAGCGGTATCACGGTTTGACGAGAAGAGTGCGAATTACCGGCGTTTTTGCCGCGAGAACCAGTCCTGGCTCGACCTCTATGTGCGCTTTTGCGGAGAGGACAAAGCGGAACAAACCCGGCACGTACAATATTTTTTCTACAAGCAATGGACGGAACTAAAGGCCTACGCCAATCTCAAAGGCATCGGCATCGTCGGTGATCTGCCATACTATGTGTCGGCAAACTCTGCGGATTTCCTGCTCGGGTACAGAGCCTTTGATGTGCTGCCGGACGGAAGGCCGGCCAGCAGCAGCGGCGTACCGCCCGACGCCTTTTCCCCGGACGGGCAGATGTGGGATACGCCCGTCTATGATTGGACCAAACGAAAGAAGGAGGCCTATGCGTTTTGGGAGGCCCGGCTCGTGCATGCGGCCCGGCTCTATGACGGCGTACGTATCGACCATTTTCGCGGTCTATCCGAGTATTACGCGATCCCGATAGAGAAGGGAAAAGCCGAATGGCGTCCCGGACCCGGAAAACCTTTCATCGACCGAATCCGCGCCGCTCTTCCCGGCTTTGAGATCGTTGCGGAAGACCTGGGCGAGCTGTCTGACGAAGCAAAGGCTCTCGTCAGCTACAGCGGATTTCCCGGCATGAAAATCCTGCAGTTTGCCTTTTCCGGTGACGCGGACAATCCGTATTTGCCGCACGCGATCCCCCGAAATTCATGGGTGTATACGGGCACGCACGACAACGACACGATAGCGGGCTGGGCCCGCACAGCGCCTAAGACAACGGCGGCTTTTGCGATGGACTATCTCGGCGCCTCATCGCGCGCGGACCTGCCGGCGGCTTGCATCCGTGCGGCGCTTGCCTCACGTGCGGACACTTGCATCATCCCTATGCAGGACTGGCTCGGGCTCGGCGCCGCCTCACGCATCAACAAGCCCGCCAGCATCGGCGGCCGCAACTGGAGATGGCGACTCACGCCCGGTGCGCTCTCGCCGCGCCTCGCCGCGCGCATCAGACACCTGACAAAAGACCT
>JAISJT010000047.1 GCA_031261395.1 Eubacteriales Family XIII. Incertae Sedis bacterium | reverse complement strand
ACGCAGTACGGGAAGTGGTATTGCGGGCATTATCATACGGACAAGACGATCGACCGGGTGCGGTTTATGTTCAACGATATTGAGGAATTGAGGTAGCGAATTTTCATGCGAAGAAACAGTAAGGCAGCGCGTGACGGACGCGAAAACAAGCGCGCACATGCTTATTGGGTATCGTGCAAGGGGCATGGAGAATTCACGCATATTTGCCGCAGAGTCATTCGCGCCAGAGCTAAACAGGCTTTGCGCGAAGGGCAGGAGCCGCTGCCAAAAGACCCGAAACATTGGGAATATTATGATTGAAAAATCACGTTGCGCTGTGATGCCTCAAAAATATGTGACGACGAAATGTGATTCGTTGCCTCAAAATAAAATGCCTGCGGTACTTGAAACATATGTTCTCGTTCTGTATAATGAGGTGCAGGAGGAGAGCGGCGAATGGTACAGTTTCCGATGTTAGATGCGAAGGCGACCGGCGAAAATATTGACAGGCTCCGCAGGGCTTGCGGGTATTCCGTTCGCGAGATACAACAGTTTTTTGCTTTTGATTATCCGCAGACCGTCTATAATTGGCTGCGCGGCCGGGCCATTCCGAAAGTCGATCATCTGTATGCGCTCGGCGTGTTGTTCGGGGTGCCGATCGATGAAATACTGGTCGGGTCTGCCGGCAATGAGGTTGGCAGGAGGCGCTTGTCGTTCATGGATTTTGAAAAAATGTATTATCAAAAATACGCGATGTATCAGACGGGGCCGATCCTCTGTACGATGCTTCCCGGCGGGCGGATATGCGTGAGTTAACGCCGCGCTGATTCGATCCCTATTGTCGGCAACAAACAATCCGTTTTCGCGTGTTAACGGCCATATTCACATATTCGGGGCCTCTAAAGTGTGAATTCCCGTGATAACACGCGAAAATTAGTTCCGTACTTGAAATTGAGTTTTGCAAAATACCAGAAGCGTATCTCTGTCATTTTCGAGTTCGGCGTCCATAATTTTGTCTAATAACAGATGGAGGATGCGGCCGACTTCCGGGCCTTGTCTGACGCCGAGATTTTGGATGTCGTTGCCGTTGATTGCGAGGTCTTTCAATTGGTAACACGGGGTGTTCTCAAGTAACTGGTCTAAGTCGTGTTCGAGGGTCTCGATTTCACGGAGCTTGGCTGCGCCGGAGCGGGGGTTTTGTGCCAGGGCGTCAGCCCTGTTTATGGCAAAGAGACGGCGCAGGTGATCTTCGCCTAATTTGTTGAGCCAGCGGGGCAGGTGTTCCGGGGCGATTTGGGCGTCGTGCCAGCGTACGAGTTTGGTGACGGTGTGGATCGTTTCGTTGTCAAAGCGCAAGTCGTTTAGGCGCAGCGCGGCGAGTTCTTCGCTGCGCTTGTTGTGCTGATAGAAATGGCCGGTGCCGGTGTCGTCAACGGAAAAGGTTGACGGCTTTCCCAAGTCGTGGAACAGCATCGTCAGCCGGACGAGAAGGTCGGGGATGGCGCACGCCACGCTATGGGCGGTGTGCGCCCAGACGTCATAGATGTGATAGGGGCTTTTCTGCGCGAAGCCGACGGCGGGCTGGATCTCGGGAAGAAATGCGGCGAGGACATCGGGATAATCCAAAAGAATTTTCCCTATGTTTTCGCCGAGAAGCATCTTTGACAGTTCGGCCTGAATGCGTTCCCGGGAAATTTGGCGGAGAAGTTCCTTGTTTTTGTGAATGCTCTGGGCAAGGCCGGGTTCTATACCGAAAGAAAGAACGGCGGAAAACCGCAGGGCGCGCAAGATGCGAAGCGCATCCTCTTGCAGTCGCTGATCCGGATTTCCGACGGCACGAATCCGGCGCTTGGCCAAATCGTCTTCGCCTTCGAAGTAATCGATGATGCCGGAATCCACATCGTAGGCCAGCGCGTTCATTGTGAAATCGCGCCGGGACAGATCTTCTTTCAGGCTCTTTACAAAGGTCACGCCGGACGGGTGACGATGGTCGGAATATGCGCCGTCAACACGAAAGGTTGTCACCTCGATTGGCATTCCGTCGGCGATGACAGAAACGGTGCCGTGTCGGAGACCGGTGCCGATCACGGGAAAGTGCGGCTCGGCAAAGCAGGAAATGACTTCGTCCGGCGTTGCCGAGGTTGCGATGTCCCAGTCTTTGGGTTCTTTGTCCAGAAGAAAATCACGAACGCAGCCGCCGACCAGGTATGCCGGATGTCCATTTTGCTTGAGTTTTCGAATCACAGAGACGGCGCGCTCATCGACCTTCATAAACAAACTCCAAAAACAATTGGTTCAGGTCGTCTATGGAATGCCGGAGGTCTTCTTCCGTGCCGGATAGAAACGTATCGATCTCTGCCAGGTTTTCCTGAATCCAGCGATCCCACATGGGGATTCTCGCTTGCTGGTCCCCCTCCTCTGTGGCGATCTTTCGCACAAGGAGTTTTTCGATTTCCGGCAGCAGATCTTTTTCAAGCTGGCTGTTTACCAATTCGGAAAAGGCGACCGGCGGCAGAGAATTCTTTTCGGCGATCCAGCGAAAGGCGAGAATCGGCCGGATCACATAGAAATAATTCTTTAGCTTCGCGGTGTCGTCTTTGAAGTGATTCAGGAAATCTTTCTTTGCCATACTCGCGTAATGATAAAGGACGTGCTTCTTTTGAAAACAGGCAAGTAGTCGGTTTTTGTTCCGTTCAAAAATCTCTGTTGCCCAATACACAACGGGAGAATTGATCCACTCAAACAGGGTAGGATTTGATTTGTATGCTAAAATCAGCGCCTTGCGAATATCCCACCCGTTGATATCCCATACCTCGTTCAGCTCGTGTTCGATCACATCCCGGTGCTCGTCCAGCCGTAGGTATTCTTCCGCAGGCCTGACATAAAGAAAGCGCACATCGTAATCGCTGTCGGGCGAGGCAAAGCCCCAGGCCCGGCTCCCCGATTCCACCGCATACAAAATGCGGACATTTTCCGCGGCTTCGATCTCTTTGAGTTTTGCAATAATAATCTCGTTCATCTATTTATTTTAATCTTTTTCTTTCAGCAGTGCGTCGTTGTTCAGGACTTTGAACGAAATGGCGTGCGGGGTGGTTCGGTGCCTTACGACAATGCCCTCTTTGTCCAGGCCGCTGGGATATTTACCACGGGCCTTTTCGAGCAAGGCGTCCAGGGTACACGAAAAATTCTCGCCCGTTTCTTCGAGCGGAACCGTCGGGATACCGAGGTTATTACAGGCGGAAACCATGTCCTCGTAGGAAACGTAGGTGTTTGTGTCCCACAGCTTGTAGTCAAATACGTACCATTCGTAAGCGGGCAGGCGCAGTTTGTTTTTTTGGATGCCGGGGCCGCAGAGCTCGCCGGTCAGCACGACGTTTTGGCCGAGCGCCGCGAGTTTTTCGGCGAGGCCGTATTGGTATACGGGCGCCCAGTACAGTGCGTCCGGGTCCTCTTTGATTTCGTAATTCCGGCTGCAGCAGCCGATTTTGCCTTGGATGCAGTATACGATGCAGGAGGTGCCGTCCATTTTTGTCGTGATGTAATAGGGCGCGCCGCGCAGCTGGTCCAGCAGCTCCGGCGCGGACTGGATGCGGATCTCGTCGGAGGCGGGGATGCCGTACGGGCGGCTGCCGATCGTCGTGCCCGAGCCGGATGCCACCTCGGGGATGTACCATTTCTTGACGCCCAAGCGCTCGGTGACATCTTCGCAGACGGCGCAGTCGTTCAATTCCGGGAAAGACAAAACCGGAAGCAGCAGGCCTTGTGACAACTGCCCGCGTAGCTTGATCGTACGGATACGGAAGCCTTCGCCGTTGTCCTCGTTGTCGCGGTAAGAGGTTTT
>JAISJT010000042.1 GCA_031261395.1 Eubacteriales Family XIII. Incertae Sedis bacterium | reverse complement strand
TTGGTGACAGAGCGGAACCATGTCGTAAGCCGGCGTGAGCGTACTCGTTTCATCCTCAAAATGGATGAGTCCAATATTTTTTGCATGCATATCCAAATTTCCCATGGCGACAGCGAGCGAGAGCTGTCTTGCCAGACGCCTAAGTGATTCTCCGTCGTCTTTGCCCTGAAATACGGACGCTATACGCTGAAGGCTCACTTTACCGCCGTATTCCTGATATTTTTCATTGCCATGTGCGCCCAATATTTGATTGAAATCCTCTTGATGAATGCGGGCAATTTTTGCACCATGATCCATTCTGCGATCATACCGTTCAATCACTAAGGCGGGGAGTCCGTCAAAGTCTTCAATCCATTGCTTGTATGAATTGAGCCCCAATTCGTGTGCAAGGTCGGCGCCAAACAACTCGTCGAAAATCATGGTTGGCTGCGTCTGCACCAAGGGCTTTAGGATGTGCGTTGAAGGATAACCATCATGTACCTGATACCATGTTTTGTCTGCGAGCGATAGCACGATTTTGGATTGTATGCCTCCAAGAGATGTCTTCCCTGTGCCCGGCGCATTGGCGAGTGGCGTATTTGCCACATCCTCTAAGAGCAAACGTATTTGTTTTGCACTCACTTTCGTGGTGTATGGACTCTTTGGTTCGCACGGAAGCAGTGGATCGAAAATCTCAAGCGCCCCGGCGATATCTCTGCCGTAGGCCGCAAGAAAGCCAATAATATCGTATTCATCTATCCCTGCGTTTTGGGCCATTGAAGATCTAATCCGGCCTTCCGGCAGCAGCTCAGAGAAAAAATTCCTTTGTTGTTTTGCCTTGCGGGAATTGGGCACAAGGTCAAGCGGTACCGCTTCCGAAAGCACGGTTGAGCCAACGGAAAAGTGTTCAAATGCCGAAGGTGCAGCGGCAAAAGAGAAACATCTCCAGTCATCCCCTTTTAAAACTCCGACCTCGTGCCCATAAAGGCAGACCTTTAGCTCACGCATGACTATTTTCTCTTGAGTCTGCATCGGGATCGGGCAGCGAATCAAATTCCGCATAAAGATGCATGCCTGTTGTTTTGAGTATGGCGAATAGCCGTTGTGTCAAAAGCCCCGGCTTGCCTTGTTCCATCTCACATACCCATTTCTGTTCAATGCCGAGTCCCTTTGCCAAATCCCTTTGGCTCAACCCGGCCATCAGCCGCCCCTGTGCAAGTGCGTGTCCAAGTTGCTGCGGCGTGTCGATTTTAGCGCGCGGTTTCATTCTCTTCCTTTCAAAAATCTCTCATTCGTGACATCAATATCGACATCAAACCCGATGAAGTTACTATTGACATCATATTACATGAAGTCGATATCGATGTCAATTCCCCTCCTTCTTGAGTTTTCGCTACCTATTTTAAATATGCGGAGAGGCTGCCTATGGCCAGGGCGAAGATCAGGGCGCTCATTTCTTTTGCTGATTTGTCCAGACCGTTATCGAGCCACCGGCGTACGATGCCGATCGCGCCGTTGATGATGAAGACGAAGGCGTTGCTGAGCGTGTCCGCATCCGTGTTGGCGCGAGCCGTCCACTCCCTTGCGATCAAGTCTGATACGACATTCATCACGCTGTGTCCGAAGTCCGGGGCAGCGTTGTCGGAAAGCAGGACGCGCAGGATGCCTTCATTTTTGCCGATGTAGTCGAAGATGCGCGTCAGGATGGCTTTGGCTTCGCCTTCGTCCTCCGCCGAGAATTCCTCGATATAGGCGGTGAGGTCGGCGTAGGTTTCCTGTTCGATGCGGTGCAGGACGTCGGCCGGATCCGAGAAGTGCGCGTAGAAGGTGCTGCGGTTGACGTCGGCGGATGCGCAGAGTTCCTTCACGGTGATCTTTTCGATCGGCTTTTGCTGGAGCAGCTCAATGAGTGCGTCTTTGATCACGCGTTTGGTGTACTTGACGCGGCGGTCGTCTGTCTTGGGCGTTTGTTTCGGCATTGGCGCCTCCTTAGTACATATTTTTTTCTGTACTTTGCTTGATAATCCACGTTTTGCGTATGCTGTGTCGGACAACGGGCATTTTTTCTGCGTTTGTCGGTTGCTTCCAGACACTATGTCTATTATAATCAAACCTTGACGGATTCTCAACACTGTGTTGGGGATTTGTGTTGAGAGAGATACAAACCAAACATCAGAAAAGGAAAATACTGCATGGACCGGATCTCCGGGGCGCTCATTCATCATAAGAAAACTGTCGTCGTTGTGTTTTTCATTTTTGCCATCCTTGGCGCGGGGCTTTATCTTGGCGTCACCGTCAATTACAATTTGACCGACTATCTGCCGGAGGATGCGCCGTCTACGCAGGCGCTTGTGGTGATGGAAGAGGAGTTCACAGGCGGCCTGCCCAATGCGCGCGTCGTGTTCAACGACGTTTCGGTGCAGGAAGCACTGGCGCTCAAGGCCCGGCTTGCGGAAATAGATGGGGTGTCCGGCGTGCTTTGGCTCGACGATGTGGCCGATATCAAGACGCCGCTCGAAACCATCGATCCGGGAACGGTAGAGGATTATTATAAAAACGGGGACGCGCTGATGTCGTTTACGATTGCCGAAGGCGACGAGGTGCGGATTACGGAGGATATTTATGCGCTGACGGGGGAGGACAATCCGGTGTCGGGCGACGCGGTTGACCGCGCCTGGATGCAGCAGCTCACGAGCGCCGAGGTCTTGCATGCGGTAGTCATCCTCGTGCCGATCATCATCTTCATTCTGGTGATCTCGACGGAATTTTGGCTGGAGCCGCTGCTCTTCCTCATCGCGATCGGGGTGTCGGTGCTCATCAATATGGGGACGAACGTCATCTTCGGCGAGATCTCTTTCGTGAGCAATTCGGTCAGCCCGATTCTGCAGCTTGCGGTCTCGATGGACTACGCGATCTTTTTGCTGCACCGCTTTGCGGATTACCGGGCGCAGGGCTTCGCACCGGAGGATGCGATGCGGCTGGCGGTGAAACGCGCTTTCACCACGATCTCGGCGAGTGCGGCGACGACGTTTTTCGGCTTTCTCGCGCTCGTTTTCATGGACTTTAGCCTCGGCGCGGATTTGGGGATTACGCTCGTAAAGGGAATCATCCTGAGTTTTGTGTGCGTGATTTTCTTCTTGCCGGCGTTGACTATGTGGACCTACAAGCTTGTCGACAAGACCCGGCACCGCCATCTGCTGCCGGAGAGCTGGTCCGGGCTCGGCAAGGCGGTCACGAAGGTCGGCATCCCGCTGATCGTACTCGTCTGCCTGATCGCAATCCCGTCGTTTTTCGCCCAAAATCAAAACACCTTCATCTACGGGATGGGCGAACTCAATCAAGCCGGAAAGAGCGGGATCGATACGGCTGCAATCAACGAGGAATTCGGGCGGCAGACCGCGATCGTGCTGCTTGTGCCGAACGGCGAGCCGGCGAAGGAGGCGGCGCTCTGCCGGGACCTCGCGGCGTTGCCGCATGTGAAGGAGATCCTTTCGTATACGCAGACGGTCGGCACGGAGATCCCCGAAGAATTTCTGGACGAAGCCGTGCGGGAACAATTCTACTCGGAACATTACAGCCGCGTGATCTGTTATACGGACACGGCTGACGAGGGGGAGGCGCCGTTCGCCCTGGTGGCGGACGTCCGCGCTGCCGCGACGACGCACTTTGGCGAGGACTGGTACGCGCTCGGGCAGAGCGTCAACCTATCCGATATGGAAACCGTCGTGAAGAAAGACCAGCGCATGGTCAACGCGATTGCGATCATCGCGATCTTTTTCACGCTGTTAGTCACCTTCCGCAACCTTGCGCTGCCGTTCATCCTGCTGCTGACTATCGAGTCGGCGATCTGGATCAACCTCGCCATCCCGTATTTTACGGGCAATACGTTGTCCTATGTCGGTTTCCTCGTGCTGTCGGCTGTGCAACTCGGCGCGACTGTTGACTACGCCATCCTCTTTACGGACCACTATCGAGAAAACCGGGGCCTGCTCGGCATTCCGAAAAAAGAGGCGCTGAAAAAGACGCTGAACGAGACGTTCAGCTCGATCCTTGTGTCGGGCTCGATCCTGTCGGCGGCGGGCTTCACTCTCTATGCCTCGTCGTCGAACCCGATGGTCGCTGAGATCGGGCTGCTGCTCGGGCGCGGCACGCTGCTGTCGATGTGTATGGTGGTGTTTTTTCTGCCGACGCTGCTGACGCTGTTCGATCGGTTCATCCTGCCGAAGAAGCGTAAAGACATAGGGTATGTGGATTCGCCGATCACGTCGGCGAATGACGACTGTGGATTCGCCGATCAAGTCGGCGAATGACGACTGTGGATTCGCCGATCACGTCGGCGAATGACAGATGATTATGGAAAGGTTTTGAGAATGAAGGCTATATCCGCGAAGACCGTAATAATTATTATGTTTGCCGTGTTGCTGCTGGCGGCAGGTACGCTGCATTCTGTGGCGGAAGGGAGTGGATCCCGGGCCTATGCCCGGGATGACAACGGCGGCGCCCGGGATGACAACGGCGGCGCCCGGGATGATGGCGGCGGCGGTAGTTTTGGTTCTAAGGAGGAGGTCGTGTATGCGAGTCTTGGCGCGGACGGGAAGGCTAAGGAGGCTTATGTTGTCAATATTCTTGATGTTCAAAAGGCTGGCCGGGTCGAAGACCGCGGCGCATATACATCGGTCAAAAATCTGACGACGGAAGAGGCGATCACGCTTGCGGACGGGAAGGTCACAGCCACGGCGCCGGCGGGGGACTTCTATTATCAGGGCAATATCGCGGCGCCTAAACTACCGTGGTTTTTTGAAATCACTTACATGCTCGACGGGCGGGCGGTGGATCCTGCGGCGCTTGGCGGCCAAAGCGGGCGGCTCGTCATCGAGATCCGGACGATCCCAAATGCGGCTGTGGATACGGGCTGGTCAGACAACTGCATGATCCAGACACAGGTCACGCTTGACGCTGCACATTGCCGTGGCATCGAAGCAGAGGGCGGCATGATCGCGAACGCCGGCGCAAGCAAACTGATCACCTTCACGACCTTGCCGGGTACAGAAGGCAAGATGCGCGTTTCCGCAGACGTTGTCTACTTTTCCATGCCGGGCATCCAGTTTTCGGCAGTGCCGCTGCAAATGTCAATCGGCGATATTGACACTGCGGAGATGACGGATCAACTGACGGAATTGACGGATGCAATCGCGGAACTCGACAATGGTGTGGCAGAGATGCGGGACGGTGCACAGAAATTGAAGGATGGTGTGGCTGATTATGCAAATGGTACGCGCATTTTTCAGGATGGACTTGTGCAGGCGTCATCCGGCGGCGCTGAGCTCAAAGCAGGCTCGCAGGATATAGAAGACGGGCTGGAGATGCTGTCCTCCGGCCTCGGGGAAGTGGAGGACGGCGCCCGCAAATTGCCGAAGGCCCTGCCCGGACAGCTTGGCCCCGCAGTGGCAGCCGGAGTGGCGCAGGGCGTTTCGGCGCCTCTTGCGCAAGGTTTGGCGCAGCAATTGCAGGCAAATCATTTGCTAACGGACCTTGACGGAGATCTTGTGAATGCGAGCGGCATTGCGGCGGCGACAGCCTTGATTTCCGGCGTCTTGGCGGATGAGCAATACGGGCTTGAGCCTGTCTTGTCACAGGCGCTGGTGCCGGCGCTTTCGGACGGACTCTCGCAGGCCTTTGGCGGGACCAAAAAAAATCCCGGACTGATCGGAGGTATTGGAAAGATTTCCGGAGGGCTTGCCGCACTGAGCGGAAAATACAAGACATTTGACGACGGTCTCGGCGCGTATACGGACGGCGTGTCACTGGCGGCTGACGGTGCAGGACAGCTCACGGGCGGCGCCGCACAGTTGGAAAGCGGCCTTGCAGAGTTTTCTGACGGTATTGCAGATCTCAAAACCGGAACGGCCGAGATGCGCAGCGAGACCGCCGGCATGGCAGATGAAATGAAGGAAAAAATCGATGAGATGATGGACGAATACGACAAATCGGACTATGCGCCCCTGTCGTTTGCCTTCCCGGACAGCGGGACAATCAAGGCTATCCAGTTTGTGATCACGTGCGACGCCATCGAAGAACCCGTGCAGCCCGAAGAAGCAAAAGAAGAGGCGGGCAAGGAAAGCATCCTTGACCGCCTGCTCGCGCTCTTCTCTGTGAGCAGCCGCTAAGCGTACGTGTTGTCGCGGAACTGCTTAGGCGTGGTATCGTAGATATCGTGGAAGACCTTCGTGAAATAACTTTGCGTATTGTACTGCAAAATATTCGCGATCTCGGATATGCTGTACTCCGAGTATTTCAGTAAATAACAGGCTTCACGCATCTTTTTTCGGTGAATGAAATCGGATATGGCCATCCCTGTTTCCGCACGGAATTTTTTCGAAATGCCGCGCGTGGACATCCTGCATGTCAGTGCAAGATCCGTGAGTTTGATCTCGTCATGCAGATGCCTTGAAATATAGGTAACGCATTTCTTGATGGCCGGAGAGTAGGGCGTTTTTCCCAGGTGTATCGAGACTTTGTCGCAGAAATCAAAGGCCATTTTGTATGCAAGCGCGATGATATCCTGTATATCATCGTTTTCATCCATTTGAATGCAATAGGCGTCGAAGAGCGATCTCGCGATCTCCTCGTCCATGCCGCCGCGAATGGCCGCGCGTGACACCATCGTGGCGACCGCCACAAAAAGGTATTTGTATTGCCGCAGGTTGTCTCTCGACATTTGGCCGATCTTGCCCTGTACGGTTTCGCTGAGCCGGCGCTTGAGCTCTACCGGGTCGCCGGCCGCAATCGCGTCCATGGCCGCCGTTTCAAAGCTCGTTGGCGTATGAAAATCATAGGCCTCACGGTTTGCAAATATGTTGTTGAGCAGGATGGCCTCTGAGGCCTGTGTACCGACCGCCATTGACGTGCTCTCAAAAATAATTTCATCCGGACGGATTTCGGCGCCTGTAATCAGTTGTGTTGCCATTGACATCAATCCGGCAAAGCGGAGATAGTGCATTGTCGTAATTGATTCAAAATCTTTGTCATATTTTGAATTGTCATTTGGGTAATCACCCGAATTTGCAGGTCCAACAATGAAGATGTTTTGTGTGCCGATCCCAACGACCCCGACGAGAAGATTGCGGTCAATACTGAGAACGACGGGAAGAGTCCCCTTGGGATCGCGAGCCAGATACTGTTTGCGGCATTCTGCGATAAATTCGGGGGGATAAGTATTTTCGTTCATATGCTGCGACGTGAGCAGGACTTCGTTTTTGGCATCGGCGACACAGGCCGGAATGCCTATGCATTGATAGATGGTGTTGATTGTATTTTCGGTATTCACGTAAACCTCCTTTGGTGAAAGGTTAAAATTATCCTTAATTATTTTATACTACATACCGAAAGCAAATGCAAGATATTTTTAAAAAAATCATGTATGAATGGCAAAGTTTGTTCCGAGTTTGTTTTGATTTGTTTTTAGAGGTTGTAGACGGCGACAATAATTCGAAAGAGATTTATTATTATTCGAATATTGCGAAAAATTGTAAAAATCAGAAATATGCTTGACAGGGGGGGTGTATGCGGTTATTATTTCTATATAGTTGTGGATTCGCCGGTCAAGCCGGCGAATGACAGAGTGCATTGCTGAGAGGCGAATGACAGGGTGCATTGTTCGGGAATGACAGGGTGATGACGGTGCTGAGAAAGGATAGTTCGATGGGTGAATATTACGGATACGATTTGGCGAAAGAGTACGAGAGCGATGTGTTCAGCGATGCAGTGATGAAAGAACGGCTTCCAAAGGATATCTACAAGTCCCTGACGACGTCGATCAAAAAAATGACCCCGATCGAACCGGGGATCGCGGGCACGGTGGCCAAGGCGATGATGGAATGGGCCATTGAAAAGGGCGCGACACATTATACGCACTGGTTTCAGCCGATGACGGGCAATACGGCCGAGAAGCACGAATCCTTTATCAATTTTGAGGGCGATCGCAAATTGGTCCTCGAATTTTCCGGCAAAGAGCTGATCAAGGGCGAGCCTGACGCTTCGAGTTTTCCGACCGGCGGCGTACGCGAGACCTATGAGGCGCGCGGCTATACGGCCTGGGACCCGACCTCGCCTGCTTTTGTTAAGGGGCATGTGCTTTACATTCCCACGGCATTTTGCAGTTACAGCGGGGAGGCGCTCGACAAAAAGACGCCGCTGCTGCGCTCCATGCAGGCCATCGACAAGCAGGGCAAACGTCTTTTGAAACTTTTTGGCGAGAAAGCGGATATCGGCATCGTGACGAACTGCGGCGCCGAACAGGAGTATTTTCTGATAGACGAGTCGATGTATGATGCAAGGCCTGACTTGGTGTACGCAGGCAGGACGCTCTTTGGAGCGCCGCCTTCAAAGGGTCAGGACCTCGACGATCACTATTTCGGCGTCATCAAGCCAAGGGTAGCCGAATTCATGCAGGACCTCGACGAAACGCTCTGGTCGCTCGGCATCGCGAGCAAGACCCGGCACAATGAAGTCGCTCCGGCGCAGCATGAGATCGCATCGGTCTTTGAGAGCGCCAACCGGGCGACGGATCACAACCAGCTCATCATGGAGACGCTGAAAAGCGTCGCGCCCAAGCACGGACTCGTCTGTCTGACCAATGAAAAACCCTTCGCGGGCGTCAACGGCAGCGGCAAGCACTGCAACTGGTCGATCGCTACGTCGAAGGGCGAAAACCTGCTCGATCCCGGCAAGACGCCGGAGGACAATGCGCGTTTCCTGCTCTTCCTCTCGGCGGTCATCAAGGCGGTCGATGTGCATCAGGATCTGCTGCGTCTCTCGGTGGCCACGGCGGCCAACGATCACCGGCTCGGCAAGGCGGAGGCGCCGCCGGCCATCATCTCGATCTTCCTCGGCGATGAGCTTTCGGACATCCTCGATGCGCTGAAGAAGGGCGGCAAGGCGACCTCCAAGGCGCGCGTCAGCATGGATATCGGCGTGGACGTCCTTCCGCAATTCCCTAAGGATACGACAGACCGCAACCGGACCTCGCCGTTTGCCTTCACCGGCAACAAGTTTGAGTTCCGCATGGTTGGCAGTTCGCTTTCGATCTCCGGTCCGCTGTTCATCCTGAACACGATCGTTGCGGATGTCCTGGCCGAATTCGCGGATCGGCTCGAGAAGGCCAAGGATTTCAAGAAGGCTGTTGCAGCTATCGTCAAAGAGACCATCACCAAACATGACCGCATCATCTTCAACGGCAACAATTATGCGGGCGCCTGGGTTGCGGAAGCGAAGAAACGCGGACTCCTCAATCTGGCGACTACGACGGATGCTCTCCCTTATTTTATTAAGAAAGAAAATATCGCGCTGTTTGACAAGCACGAAGTGCTGACGCCGGGCGAGGTCGAGTCCCGCGCGGAACTCCTGCTCGAAGGCTATGTCAAGATCCTCAATATCGAGGCGCACTCTATGCTCGAGATCGCGCATCGCGACATCGTGCCGGCCGTCATCTCCTATGCGTCCGATGCGGCCAAATCGATCAGCATCAAGAAGAAGGCTGCCGGAGCGAAGGCGGTGTTCGGCCTCGAAGAGGACCTGCTGGCAAGCCTTTCAAAACTCGGTACGCAGCTTGGCAAAGACATCCACGCCTTGGAAAAGGCGCTGAGCGACGCGAAAGAGGATGGCGAGACGCTGGATCTCGCGAAGTACTACGGCAAGAAAGTGATCGGGGCGATGGAAAAACTGCGGCAGACCTCGGATACGCTGGAAACGCTCGTAGACCGCAGTTACTGGCCGCTTCCGAGCTACGGAGAAATCTTGTATAGCGTGAAATAGAATTTTTTTGTATAATGGCCGAATGGCTATTAAGACAAAAATAATCATAGCACTTGTACTCGTACTTATCCTGTTGATCATAATTGCCGTCCCGGGTGAGCAAAGCGACGGACTGCTTGGGAACGGGAATGCAGGCGGCGGATCCGGGGACTCGGCGCAAAGCGTTCAGCCGCCGGGTGATGCTCCGCCGGTCGCGGTGAGGGAGTGGTATTTCGTCATGCTGACGGACGTGACGGGAATGAGCGCCGAGGAAGGCGTGGCAGCCGCCTGGGGCTTTGACTATGGTGTGAAGGCCATCAACGAATCCGGCGGCGTGAGGGGGATCAGCGTAAGAAGCGCCACGCGCGATACGGCATCGGTAGCAGTCAATGCGGCCGCCGAGATGACGGCGGTTGCCGAAGGCCTTGGCGTTGACGGCGGGGCGTTGCTTGTCCTGGGACCGGTACTTTCCGACGAATACGATGCCGCAGCGCAGATTTTCACGGAGGCGCATATTCCGGCGATCGGTCACGCGGTAGGCGATGCGACCCTTCAAAACTATGCGCCATATGCGATCTCTTCCGCTGCAGAGCCCGGCGGGGCGGCCGGGAAAGCGGTAGCGGCATGGATCGCCGGGGATCCGGGCATCCAAAAAATCGCGATGATCTACAACTCTTCTATATACTCCATCAACGGCAATGCCGAGCGTGTGAAAGAGGTGATTGCAGGAGAAGGTCTCTCTCTGGTCGGTACGGTTGAGACGGGGGGCGATACTTTCGACGCGGCCGGGGTCGCCGAGACCGCCATGGGATTTGACGCCGACGCCTATTACATCGACCTGGGCGGTGACGGGAACAGACGCGTTGCGGAACAATTGGCGCATCTCAACGGCGACAGCGCCCCGAGGCTCATCATGGGATCATTGAATGTGGATTTGTCGCAGTTCTTGGATATTGCCGTCCTCTCTTCGGACAAGGTATTTTTCTGGAGCGAATACGATCCTGTCGCCGACGGCGAAAAAAGACAGGCCTTTGATACCGCTTTTGCCGCGGCGATCGGAAGCAATCACTACTACAATATCGCGGTCAACTATTGCCAGGCTGCACGTTTTGCCCAGCAAGCGATCGAGGAACTCGGCCTGACGGGTGACCCTGAGCACTTGACCGAGGAACGGGACAAATTGGCCGCCTACCTCAGGGATTGTTCGCTTGTGCGTACGCCTCTCGGCGATTATGAGACAAGCGCCGGCCGGAAGATCGCCCAGTCCCGGCTATACCGGATGAAAGACGGGGCATTTGTGAGCGTTCCGTGAAGATAGTGTGAAAATTAAGTGAATATTACAGGAATATAACAGAATTATTACAATTTCGGTTGCAATTTTCTTTTGACGATGATAGAACAAAGATAGCCCCCATTGTTTTGGGGGTGTTTTTATCGCACGAACAGGAGTTGTTGTGACTGTTTTGACGAATGTATTTAAAGATTACTGGAAACGATGCAAGGGGATCGCCATCGCGCTTTCCGTGGTTTCGCTCGTGTTTTTCTATGCGTCCATCATCCCTGCGGCGGTCGTGGCGGAATCCGGCGAAATCGGCGCGGCGCCCAAATTGGTTGGCGGCGTCGAGATTTCGCGCGGCGAACGTTACTCTGCTTTCGATCTTTCCGTGCCGAGAAATTCGGCGGGTGAGAGACTGCAGCTGGTCGGGGATTTCAAAGTGACCCATTATTGCGCGTGCACGATCTGCACCTACGGGACGGGCATCACGGCGACCGGCAAACCTGTTGCGGAAGGCATGGTGGCTGCCGATTGGAAGGTCCTGCCGCCTCATACGGTCGTCTATGTGAAGGTCGGCGATACGCTGAGGCAATACGTGGTCGAGGATCGCGGCGGCGCGATCGGCGGCAATCGGCTTGATATTTACGTGCCAACGCACGGGCAGGCGCTTTCGGCGGGTGTATTCACCGCTCAGGTCTATATCGATCCGCCCGGCGATGAGACCGGCGATCAGCCCGGTTAAGGATAATTTCCTTCCTTCCCAATGGATTCCATGATATAATTTGACGTCATGGAAATCGAACTAAAATACAGCATTGATAATACCGAGCAAGCCGGCGAAATCCTTGAGGATTCGTGGGTGCTGGAGCACGCCGAATCGCAGGAGCCCGAAGAAATCCGTATGAAAGCGGCTTATTTCGATACCGAAGACCGGCTGCTCACACGCAACAATATCGCTTTTCGTATTCGTACGGAGGGCGCCAAGACGCTGGCGACACTCAAATGGAAAGACGACGACGAAGGCATCAGCGGTCTCTATGTCCGCAGCGAAGTCAACGTCCCCGTCAGCGATCCGGCATGTTTTTTTCATCCTGACCCCGAAATTTTCATTGAGAGCGAAGACGGGATGAACTTGCTCGAAGTCATTGAGGGCAAGACGCTTGTCAATGTCTTTGATATGATTTTCACCCGCAGGAGGCTGAGGATCGATGTTGGCCGCAGTATTTTGGAGATCTCTTTTGATGAAGGGGTGATCGTGGCCGGCGCAAAATCCGAGCAGGTGCGTGAGATGGAGATTGAAATTTACTCGGGCAGCAGGGACGACTTGCTGGAAACCGGAAATTTGCTGGTAGAAAAGTATGGTCTGAAACCGGAACTCCGAACGAAGTTTGCGCGCGGTGTCGCGTTGCTGTCAGAACAATAGAAAGGATTCTCTGCGCATGTATTTCAACTATTTGGACAGGACAGACAAAGAAGTCGCGGACATGATTCGCCGCGAGATGAGCAGGCAGACCGAGAAGATCGAGATGATCGCCTCCGAAAACTTCACCTCTCCGGCGGTGATGGAAGCGGTGGGCAGCGCTCTCACAAACAAATATGCGGAGGGCTATCCGGGACATCGCTACTATGGCGGCTGCGATCACGTTGACGAAGTAGAAGCGGCCGCTCTGGATCGCGTCAAAAAGCTTTTTGGCGCCGAATACGCCAATGTGCAGCCCCACAGCGGTGCGAGCGCCAATACGGCGGTGTATTTCGCTCTCCTGAAGCCCGGCGATACGGTCATGGGGATGAGCCTCGCTGAAGGCGGGCATTTGTCACACGGCAGCAAAGCCAATATCTCCGGCAAATACTACAATTTCATTCCCTACGGCCTCGCGGCCGATACGGAAACCATCGACTATGACGAGGTGCTTGCGAAGGCAAAGGAGCATCGGCCCAAGATCATCGTGGCGGGGGCAAGCGCGTATCCGCGCATCATCGATTTTGATCGCTTTCGCCGGATCGCAGATGAAACCGGCGCCATTCTGATGGTTGACATGGCGCATATCGCGGGCTTGGTGGCAGCCGGGGAGCATCCTTCGCCGATCGGGAAGGCGCAGATAGTGACCTCGACCACGCACAAAACCCTGCGGGGACCCCGGGGCGGCCTCATCCTGGCCGACGAGGAATACGGGGCCAAGATCGACAAGGCTATTTTTCCGGGCCTCCAGGGCGGCCCCCTCATGCATGTGATCGCGGGCAAGGCGGTCTGCTTCAAAGAGGCGCTGGAGCCGGCGTTCAAAAGCTACCAGCGCCAGGTCGTCGTCAATGCGAAAGCGCTGGCCGATACGCTGATATCCGCCGGGTTTCATCTCGTATCGGGCGGCACTGACAACCATCTGATCCTGCTGAGCCTTGTTGGCCGCGACATCACGGGCAAAGACGCCGAGGATTTGTTGGAGGCGGCCGATATCACAACGAACAAAAATGCTGTGCCGGGCGACCCAAGGAGTCCCAGTGTCACAAGCGGCATCCGGCTCGGGACGCCGGCCATGACGACGCGCGGTTTTGATGAAGACGATACGAGGAAGATTGCCGGGGCGATCGCACTGGTGCTGAACCATCCCGGTGACGCCTCGAAGCGCGATGAGGCCAGGGTCATCGTCGCTTCTTTGACGAAAACTCATCCTTTGTATACACAAGGATGAAGTGCAAAGCATGAAAAAAATAACCAGCGGAAATTTCATTCTGGTCATCTTCCTCGTCGTGATGGCGTACAACGCTTTCACGGGCGGGAGATTCACCAGCATCGGTGATTGGGCGCTGCGGACTGCGCTCACACTCCCCGGCATCGTCATAGGTATCACGATCCATGAGTTTGCCCATGCGTTTGCAGCATACAAACTTGGCGATATGACGCCGAAAGATCAGGGACGGGTGACGCTGAATCCGCTGGCTCATATCGACCCGGTGGGGATCATCGCCCTCATCTTTGTCGGTTTTGGCTGGGGGCGTCCCGTGCAGGTCAACCCCTATGCCTTCAAAAAGTATCGCAGGTTTTGCAATATCATCACCGATGTGGCCGGCGTGATCACCAATTTCGTCGTCGCCTTCCTCGTTACCGGCATCCTCATGGGGCTGGGGACGGCGGGATTGCTGGCGTATGACGGGGCGGCCTACACGATCCTGCTCTATATCATTATGATGAATATCGTCCTCATGATTTTCAATCTCCTGCCAATCCCGCCCCTTGACGGCTTTGGCATCATCACGGAAATCTTTGATCTGCGGCGCTTCCACTGGTACCAGCCGTTTTACCAAAACGGCTCTTTGATCCTGCTGCTGCTCATTGTCTTTGACGTCATTAGCGGGTTGCTAACGCCGGCATTGACGGCGATCCTGAACTTTATGTCAAGCGTATGGAGCGCGGTATTATTATGACAAAAATGACTGCAAAAGAATTTTTGGCCAAGAAAGACGTCCAAATCACGGTAAAGCGCTATGCCATCGACGCGCTTTCGTCGATGACCCACGGGCTGTTCGCCTCGCTGGTCATCGGCCTCATCATCAAGACGATCGGCGAACAGATCGGCATCCATGCGGGGGAGAGCGACTTCTCGCTTTTCCTCATCAAGATCGGCGCCGCCGCAATGGCGATGATCGGTCCGGCGATCGGCGTGGCTGTCGCACACGGGCTCAAGGCTCCTCCGCTCGTGATGTACGCCAACATTGCGGTGGGCTGGATGGGCAATATGGCATGGGAAGACGGCGGAGCGGCCGGAGGGGCGGCCGGCGCCTTGGTCGCGTCCATTATTGCCGCTGAGTTTGGCAAGCTCGTTTCCAAGGAAACGAAGGTGGATATCATCGTGACTCCCTTTGTCACGATCTTCGTGGGCGGTCTCGTCGCCCGCTTTTTTGGCCCCTTGGTCGGCGCCCTCATGACGGGGCTCGGTCAGGTGGTCATGAACGCGACGGAACTCCAGCCTTTCTGGATGGGCATCGTCGTCTCGCTCATCGTTGGCCTCGTGCTGACCTCGCCGCTTTCGAGCGCGGCCCTGTGTATCATGCTCGATCTCTCCGGCCTCGCGGCGGGCGCGGCCACGGCCGGCTGCTGCGCGCAGATGGTCGGCTTCGCGGTCATCAGCATCCGCGCCAACGGCATCAGCGGTCTGCTGTCCATCGGCCTCGGCAGTTCCATGCTGCAGATGCCCAACATCGTCAAGAACCCCTGGATCCTCGTGCCGGCCACGCTTGCCGCCATCATCCTTGGCCCCGTCTCGACGCTGGGCTTCCATATGACGAATATCCCGGCCGGCGCGGGCATGGGTACGAGCGGCTTCGTCGGCCAGATCGGCACCTTTACCTCAATGGGATTTTCGTTTGACACGCTGTGGAAGGTCTTAGTGCTGCACATCGGCCTCCCGGCGGTGATTTCCTACGTATGCTATGCCTTTATGAAAAAGGCCGGACGGATCAAAGACGCCGATTTCAAGCTGGATCTGTAGATATGGACAACATAAATAATAATAATAACAAGACCCCGATCCATATCCTGATCACGGCCGGGGGCACTTCGGAGAAGATTGACGATGTACGTCGTATCACGAACAGCGGTACGGGACGGCTGGGCGCACTCATCTGCGAAGCGTTTGCGGCGTCCGGTCAGCCTGCCCGTATCACCTATCTGTGCTCGGCATCGGCAGTACGTCCGCGAATCGCATCTTCGCGGAGTTTGGGTCAGGCGATAGATTCCGACGGCGTGTCGCTGCATGCTGTCATTGCGGACGATGTGCTGGAATTGCAAGAGGCCGTGGCGCGTCTTGGCGCCGAAAATACATATGACATCATTGTACACAGCATGGCGGTGGGCGACTATCGCATGAAGGCGGTCAGCGATGCCGAGCGCGTATCGGACGAGGTCGTGAAGCGGCTGTCATATCTGGCCTGCGGGGACTCATCCGCGCCGGAGGAGGCGATCCGCGATGCGATCCTTTCGCCGCCGCGCATTCTCGAGTCCAAAATCTCGTCGGACAAGGAAAACCTCATCGTGCTGCTCGAGAAGGCGCCTAAGATCATCAGCATGCTGCGCGGACTTGCGCCGTCGGCTGTGATTGTCGGGTTCAAGCTCTTGTCTGGCGTAGACGAGGCCGAGCTTGTGCGCGTCGGAACGGCGCTGCTGCAAAAGAACGACTGCGACTTTGTGCTTGCCAATGATATGCGCACGGTCAGGTCCAACCGGCAGGAGGGCGTGCTGATTGCACGGGACGGCGGCACAGAGCATGCGTACGGAAAATCCGGTATTGCGGATCTGATCGTCAAACGGACGCTCGAAACGCTGAAAGGAGTGCGCCATGAATAGGATCTTGCTGGGGGTGACGGGCGGCATCGCGGCCTACAAGGCGGCGGATCTGGCGAGCCGGCTGCTGAAAGAAGGGTTTGCTGTCGACGTCGTGATGACGAAGAATGCGGCCGAGTTCGTGCGGCCGCTGACATTTCAGACGATCACGCGCTCCCCGGTCTATACGGACAGCTTTGCGCCGATTGAAGACTATTCGGTCGAGCATATCTCGCTGGCCAAGCGCGCGGACCTCGTACTGATCGCTCCGGCGACGGCCAATGTGATCGGCAAGATCGCCGGCGGTATCGGCGATGATCTGCTCACGACCGTGCTGCTGGCCGCGCACGCCAAACCTTCGGTGATATGTCCGGCGATGAATACGCAGATGTGGGAAAACCCCGTAGTGCAGGAAAACCTTGCGCGTCTGCGCGCCCGCGGCTGGAAGGTGATAGAGCCGGGGTCGGGCGCGCTTGCCTGCGGAGACGAGGGGACAGGCCGCCTCGCCGAACCCGCGGACATCGTGGAATATGTGAAAAAAATAGTATCAGGATAATTTCAAAAGAATTTTTCAAAAACACTTGTATCATAGTTTACATATATGTATAATATGTGATAACGGTTCTGGATTGCGGGTCGGCGCCCGCAATGACAGAGGTGTTCGCGCAATGACAGAGGTGTTCGCGCAATGACAGAGGTGTTCGCGCAATGACAGAGGTGTTCGCGCAATGACAGAGGTGTTCGCGCAATGACAGAGGTGTTCTCTGGAGGAATCTAATATGTGTCAACTATTTGCTGTATCAGCTGCGCAGCCGGTCAAAATCAGACGGGAGCTCAAGGACTTTTTCAGGGGGAGTTTTGTGCACAAGCACGGATGGGGCTATGCCGATTTTGGGGGCCGGCGCGTCTATGTCAAGAGGGAAACGACGCCTGCCTATGTGAGCGAGACCGCGCGCAAACTGACCCAGGAGGGCGGCCCCTTTCAAAACGCATTCTTCCATTTGCGCTATGCGACCGTCGGCGCCGTGGAGACAGGCAACACACATCCTCTCACGGCTATGGACGTCATGGGCCGGACCTGGACGATCATCCACAATGGGACGATCTTCAACGGTGAGAAGACCGACAAGTATTTTTACAAACAATTTGGCAGCACGGATACCGAGCGCCTCTTGCTCTTCCTGATCGACCGCATCAATGAGAAAAGTTTGGAACGGCGTGTGCCGCTCACAGAGAAAGAACGCTTCGGCGTCATCGAAAAGGCGTTTCACGACGTCGCTCCGGGCAACAAACTCAATGTTATTGTGAATGATTCCGAAGTTTTCTACATCCATGGAAATTCCCGGACGGGCAGCCGCGTACTCGGTGAATCCGCGAAGAACGATTTCATCTACCGCTTTGACAATGACGGTTTTGCGCTATTTTGTACGGTGCCGCTTGACCCGGAAGGCTGGGAACCGGTGCCTCTGAATACAGTCATCGCCTACAAGGACGGCGCTCTGCTCTTTAGCGGAAAACCCCACGAATTCGAATATATCGAGTCTGACGACGATATCAAATATCTTTATTTGGGAGCGTCCGCGCTATGATGAACCGGCAAGAGGTGCTGGACCTTCTGTACGAAAAGTACATCGCGCCGACGAAGTGCAAGGAAGATCTTTTCATCGGGGTGGAGATCGAGATCCCTATCATCAACCTCGCGCGTCATCCCGTTGATTTCGAAGTCGTGCACGACCTGACGCGCCGCTTCAAAGAACACTTCGGATTCTACGTCGCCGTACTCGATGAAAACAAAAATGCCTCCTCCCTCGTCAATTTCATGAACGACGACATCCTGTCCTACGATTGCTCCTACAATAATCTTGAATTTTCCTTCGGCAAAGAAAGCGATCTGAGTACCGTTCAGAATCGTTTCACTGCGTATTATCGCTATTGCAGGGAGGCGCTGGAGGAAAGCGGCCATACGCTGACCGGTATGGGCATCAATCCCTTCCGCAAATACAACCGCCTCGAGCCCATACCCAACGGACGGTACAGGATGCTTTTTCACCACTTGTCCGATTATACAAAATACCGCTCGCGCATCCCGATGTTCTTTCATCCCTATCCGTCATACGGCATGTTTTCGAGCGCGTCGCAGGTACAGCTTGATGTGCGCTATGAGGATCTGATCGAGACCATCAGGGCCTTTTCGCTGCTCGAGCCGGTGAAGGCTCTGCTCTTTTCCAATTCCGTGCTGACGGAAGAGCGGGAAGAAATGCTTTGCTGCCGGGATATGCTGTGGGAAAACAGCACGCACGGCATCAATCCGCACAATATCGGGATGTTTGACAATATCCCGGGGAGTATCGAAGAGCTACTTGAATACTTTGCCTCGACAAGCATCTATTGTACGGAGCAGGATGGCAAATACATCAATTTTGAGCCGGTCAATATCGTGGAATATTTCGGGCTGGAAGAGGTGCACGGAGAATATTACAAAGACGGCGTCTATCACGAAATCACATTTCAGCCTATTCGGGAAGATCTGCGCTATCTGCGCTCGTTCAAATTTGTGGATCTGACTTTCCGGGGTACGATCGAATTTCGCAGTATCTGCTGTCAGCCGATCCCGGATGCTATGAGCGTCGCGGCCTTCCACCTCGGACTGATCCGTCAGGCGCGGGAACTAAATGAACTTCTCGAAAAAGACACGGCGCTTTACACCCACGGGTATAGCGCTACGGAACTGCGCAAACTATTCAATCTGCGCCACTGGCCGGAGTTTGTCGATCAAAAAGCGGTGCGCCTGTTGTTGACTGCCGTGCTGACGCTGTCCTGGGACGGACTGAAGGCAAGGGGACTCGGCGAGGAAATCTATTTGGCACCGCTGTTCGCGCGCGCCGAAAAACTGACCAATCCGGCCATAGAATTGCTCACCGGCCTCGAAAAGGGAGTCTCGATCGAGTCCCTTATCGAGAGCTATGGGAGAGCGATTTGATTTAGATGTCGTAGTAGTCCTTCTCGCCGGCGTCCAAGATATCGGTGCCGGAAAACTGCTCAAGAATGTTCGTGGCGACGCGTGCGCCTGCTGTAGTGAGTGAGACAATCTTCTCCCAGTAGGTGAATATGAGAACCACGGCAGCTACGAGAGCGATGATGAGAGCTCCTACTTTAAATAAAGTTCCGAATGCTTTTGCCATTTGTTTTTCCTCCGTTTTCTTCTATAACAATTCAAACACGATTCATTCTCTGTGTCAATCCGGCGGCCTCGATGCCTCAATCCGGCGCCAGGATAGAGAGCACGATCATCACACCGTAGACTGCGTTCAGCCGGATGTTGATGCCGGTGATCAGGGACATGGAAAAAATACGCTTTTCCGGCACGAAACCGCCGCGAGTGAGGCGGACTTCAAGCGGAATGAGCCATGCCGCGAAGAGAGGCAGTATCCATGCTCCGCCGCGAAATTTCCAGCACACGATGATACCTGCCGCTGCCATCGCAAAGGTAAAGAGAATCGCATGCAGGCGTGCGGACTGCGGACGGCCCAGCTTGGTGGCCAGCGTCATTCGATCGTTGCCGGCGTCTTTTTCTATGTCGCTGGCGTTGTTGGCAAGCATAATGAGGGCTATGGTCAAAATGACCGGTATTGCAAAGAGCAGCGTTTGGAACGACAGGGTTTCCGTGAATGCATAATAACAAGCGAGCGGGATGATGCCTCCCATCACAAATCCCGATACGAATTCGCCGGTCGGCGTATAGGAAAGCGGCAGCAGACCAAAGGTATAGGCGATCACCACCGCGGCGCCGATCGCTCCGAAAATCAGCAGTTCCGGCCCGACCGTGAACAGTGCATAGAGGCCGCAGACGAGGGCGAGCAGGATGAAAAATCCGCCCACCACAAAGGCGAGGACCGGTTCGTAATTGTGATAGACGATCGAAGCGTCTTTCGGGTCGATGCAGTTTTCTTTGCGGTCCACGCCCGACATAAAGTCTGCATAATCATTCAGCGTATTCACAGCGCACTGCAGGCATACGGCAGTGGCCAGCACCGAGAAAAAGAGGGCGATGCTTTGAAAATCGTTCGGTATCCAGGCCCCGGAGGCGATGGCCAGCGCAGCCGCCAGTATGACGGGCATGACGCTCGCGCCCCAGGTCTGCGGCGCGGCGAGTTCGGCGATGGCCGTGGGCGTCAGGCGCCGCAGGCCCTTGCGCCGGATACAGCCGGCCAGCTCGCTCGGGACGAGGAGCAGGGCGCGCAGGTTGCTTTTACTTCTCATCGGGCAGTTCGTCCAGTTCGGCCAGCGTGAACACCGGCCCGTCGAGGCAGACGTACTTGCTGCCGATGTTGCAGCGCCCGCACTTGCCGATGCCGCACTTCATGCGCATCTCGAGGGTCGTGATGATATTTTCCTTGGAAAAACCCATCGCTGCGAGCTTGTCCAAGCAAAATTTGATCATAATCGGCGGCCCGCAGATGACGGCAACGCAATTGTCCGGTGAGAAGGCTTTTTCTTCGAGATAATTGGGCACGAAGCCGACGTGTCCGTCCCAGCAGCTTTCTTCGGCGTCAACCGTGATATGCGTCCCGCAGAGACCCGGCCAGTTTTCAAACAGGTCGGCTTTGAAGACAAGATCTTGGAAGGATCGGGAGCCGTACAGGACATCGAGCCTGAGGTAATCTTCCCTGTGGTCCAGTACATACAGGATGAGGGAGCGGATGGGCGCGAGGCCGATACCGCCGCCGACGAAAAGCAGGTTCTTTCCTTTGAGCTCTTCCACGGGGAAGTGGTTGCCGTAGGGGCCGCGCACGCCGAGGATGTCGCCGACTTCGAGGTCGTGCAGGTCTTCGGTCAGTTCGCCTACGCGCTTGATCGAGGATTCGATCCAGTCTTCGCCCTGACTCGTGATCGAAAACATCGCCTCGCCGGTGCGCGGCAGCGAGATCATCGCGAGCTGCCCCGGCATGGGGGAGAAAGGCTTTTGCCCGTCTGTCCCGCGCAGGCGGAAGGTCTTGACGTCGCCGGTCTCCTCCGTGATCCCGATGATCTCGCAGAGGGTGGGGACAAGCGGGTTGCTTTCGCAGGAGCAGTCGTGAGCGACTGCGGGTGTGCGGCTGCTGTTGATGGCGTTGCCGTTTCCGTTGTTCTTGGTCATAGCGCGCCGCCTCCCCATTCGATGACTTCGGTGATGTCGAGCGATGCCGGGCACTTCGCGATGCAGCGGCCGCAGCCGACGCACAGGGTCATGCCGTAGCGTTCGTCAAAGTACGCGAGTTTGTGCAGGTAGCGGTTGCGCAGCCGCTCCTTTTTCGTGGGCCTGGGATTGTGTCCGCCGGCCATGCGGCTGTAATCGGAAAACATACAGCAGTCCCAGCAGCGGTATTCCGTGATTTCCTTTGCACCGGATTCGCGGTCGATGTCGAAACAGTAGCAGGTGGGGCAAACGTAAGAACAGGTCCCGCAGCCGAGGCAGGCTTCCGAAAGGACCGCCCAGTGCGGATCGTCGAAAGCGGCCATCAGGCGCTGCGGCAGGTCGTCCGGCTTCGTGACGCGCAGAGTGTTGTGTTGGCCTGTCATTGCGGGCTTTGAACCTTCTGTCATTGCGGGCTTTGAACCTTCTGTCATTGCGGGCGCCGACCCGCAATCCATGGCGAGGGAATCCCAGAGCAATTTGACTTGCAGGCCCTTAGGCGTTTGAAAAGCGGCGGTAAAAGCGTCTCCGGCCTTTGTCTCCGTCAGCAGGACGTCCGCGCCTTTCGCCGCGAGCGGATCGCCGCCCATCGACTCGCAGAAGCAAGTCTCGTAGGGGGATGTCACACAGGCGAGGGCAATGATCGTCGTATTTTCACGCCGCTTGGCGTAGTTCGAATCGACATAGCCTTTTTCGAGGAAGGCCGCGTCCAAGTTTTCAATGCCGCGCAGATCGCAGGGGCGGACGCCGAAAATCAGGGTACTCTCTGCAATCTCCGGTACGGTCGCCGCGCCGGTCTCAGGGTCGAGGGTGTACAGCGATTCCGACCGGGGGAACAAAAGCTCCTTTGGCGGTATCACGGGTGAGCCGGTCAAATTGATGGCACCAAGTCTGCTCTCGTCCAAGGCGGCGAACGCCAGACGCTCGCCTTCCCCTGCCGGCGCATAGACGTTATAGGCAGGCAACAGCGCGCGAATCGCCGTCGCGAGGTCGTCCTTTGTTATTGTTATTGTCTTATTATCCATTCGCTTTGTCCCGCCTTATTACATGAAGTCGTCTTTGTCGTCGAGGTCGAAGGCACCGAGGTAGTTGTCCTGCGCGGCGTCAAGGCCCTGCTCGTAGTCGCCGGCGAGGGCTTCGATCTCTTTGAGGATCTTTTGGGTCTGTGCGAGGATGGGCAGGCCCATGGGGCAGGCGCGTTCGCACTCGCCGCATTCGATGCAGCGGTCGCCGACGTGGAAGGCGCGCGTGACGCCGAAGGTCTGGTTGTCCGTGGCGCTGTGGCGCTTGCCCTGGAAACCCGTGCGGTGCATGTCGACGAAACATTCGCGACAGGAGCAGACCGGGCAGGCGTTGCGGCAGGCGTAGCAGCGGATGCAGCGGGCGTAGACGTCGTCCCAGTAGGCCTTTTTCTCGGCTGCGGATAGAGCGTCGACGGCGTCTGCGCGGTAATACCGGGAAAGCTCCGCGGCGGCGGCGGCACCAGTGCTGTTCGGCTCCCACAGGAGTTCGTCATAGACGACGGGATCGTGGGCGCGGCAACTGCGGCAGCGTTCGGCGTCTGTGCCTTCGCAGGGGAGGCCGAGGATCAGCAGGTTTTCGCGCCGGATTTGGTTGTCGCGGATCATGCGATTGATAGCGCGGGACTCGCAGCCGCGCGCGAGGATGGCGATGCGGGTCTCGGGCCAGCGGTCGTCCACCAAGTACTTCGCGAGGCTTTGTGTGCAGTGTTCGTTGTAGACCAGCGTGGCGGCCTCTTCGGGGCTCCGGGCGAAACGCGCGCGCGTTTTGTCCGCAAAGCGCGTGGCGCCCCAGCCGAGGACATAGGACACTTCGCCTGCTTCGAGCAGAGCGGCGGCGCGCGTTTGAATCAACTTCGTTTTTTCTGTGTAATTCATAGGGCGCCTTCTTTCTGGACAGAGGACTCTATGTCGGCCGAAGCCGGGGCTTTCGAGCTGGCCTGTGTCGTGACTTTCGTGGCGGCGGGGCCGAGGGCTTTCACGACTTGGGCGACTTCGGTCACGGCGTCGCGAAACTTGGCGGCTTCGGAGCCCGAGATCCAGCGGGCGTGGAAACGCTGCGGCTCAATGCCGTTGAATTCGAGCACTTTCTTCATCAGCATGAAACGCCGGCGCGTGAAATAGTTGCCGGTCGTGTAGTGGCAGTCGCCGGGGTGGCAGCCGCAGACCATGACGCCGTCCGCCCCTCTGGCAAAGGCCCTGAGGATGAACTGCGGGTTGACGCGCCCGGAACAGGGCACGCGCACGACGCGCACGTTGGCCGGGTATTTCATACGGTTCAGCCCCGCGAGGTCGGCGCCGGTGTAGGTGCACCAGTTGCAGCAAAACGCCAGGATCTTGGGCTCGTAGGTTGTAGCTTCATTTATACCCATAAGGCGTCTACCTCCTCAAGAATTTGTCTGTTGCGGTAGCCGAGCAGGTCGATTGCTCCCGTGCGGCAGGCTACCGTGCAGGCGCCGCAGCCCTGACAGAGTCCCGCATTGACCACAGCGATGGGCCGCATGACTTTCTTGCTATTGCCGCCGGCTTCGCGGCCCGGCTGCTCGCCCATCGTGATAGCCTTGTACGGGCAGATCGCCTCGCAGGCGCTGCAGCCCGAGCATTTGTCGGCCTCCACCGAGGCGATCATGGGGGAGGACTCCATCTCGTTTTTGTTCAGCAGGCCGATGACCTTGGCTGCGGCGGCCGAGGCCTGCGAAACGGTGTCGGGGATATCCTTTGGCCCCTGACAGACGCCGGCGAGGAAAACGCCGCCAACCTGGGTTTCGACGGGGCGCAGCTTGGGATGCGCTTCCGTCAGCCAGCCGTCGCCGTCCACCGCCGCGCCGAGCATGCCCGCTACGGAGGCGGAGCCTTCCGCCGGCTCCATGGCCGTCTCGAGGATGACGAGGTCGGACTTGACGCGAACCTGCTTGCCGAGCAGACTGTCTTCGGCCTGGCAGATCAGGGTATCACCTTCTTTGTAAATGCGCGAGACGCGGCCGCGCACATAGATGGCGCCGTCCTCGCGCGTCTTGTCGTAAAATTCCTCATAACCCTTGCCGGGCGTGCGAACGTCGATATAGAAGATAAAGACGCGAACGCCCTCGATCTTGCCGAAGATCTGCCGCGCGTGTTTCGCCGCGTACATACAGCAGGCGCGTGAGCAGTAGGCGCGGCCCTTCTTGGGATCGCGCGAGCCGACGCATTTGATGATGGAGATGGTCTTGGGCTCCGTGCCGTCCGACGGGCGCACGATATGGCCCTCGGTCGGTCCCGAAGCGTTCACCAAGCGCTCAAAAGTAAGGCCGTCGATAACGTCGGGAAAGCGCCCGGCGCCGTATTCATCGTACATCTGCGCCCAGTCCGCCGTTTGGTATCCCGTCGCCGTGACGATGGCTCCGAAATCCTCGGTGAACTCCATGTCTTCATCTTCATAGTTGATACAGCCAAGAGGGCAGATTTTCTCGCAAACGCCGCATTTGCCGCTTTTCAGCTTGATACAGGAATCCTTGTCGATGACGGGCTTGGCCGGCACGGCCTGAGGGAACAAGGTATAGATGGCCGGCCTCTTCGACAAACCCTTGTTGAAGGCGCTCGGAACCTTGGCCGGGCATTTTTCCGAGCAGGCGCCGCAGCCCGTGCAGATGTCGTGGTTGACGTAGCGCGCCTTTTGCCGGATGGTCACGGTGAAATTGCCGATATAGCCTTCCACCTTTGCCACCTCGCTGTAGGCGAGCAGACGGATGTTTGGATGCGCGGAGACATCGACCATCTTTGGCGTGCTGATGCAGGCCGAACAGTCGAGGGTGGGGAAGGTCTTGTCGAGCATGACCATACGGCCGCCGATCGACGGCTCGCGCTCGACCAAGGTGACTTCGTGGCCGGCGTCTGCGATATCCAAAGCCGCCTGAATGCCGGCGATGCCGCCGCCGATGACGAGGGCGCGCTTTGTGATGGGAATCATCTGTGATTTCAGCGGCTCGTCGCGGCAGACCTTGGCGACGGCCATGCGGATCAAATCGATGGCTTTTTCCGTGGCTTTTTCCTTGTCGTCATGCACCCATGCGACCTGCTCGCGGATATTTGCGATCTCTATCAGATACTCGTTGACGCCGGATTTTTTCAGCATCTTGCGGAAGGTCGTCTCGTGCATGCGCGGTGAGCAGGAGGCGATCACGATGCGTTTGAGGCCATACTCCTTGATCGCGTCAAGGATCATCTGCTGGCCGGGTTCGGAGCACATATATTTGTACTCGGCGGCATGGACGACGCCCGGCATGCTCTTCGCCGCTTCACAGGCCCTGACCACGTCTACGGCAGCCGCAATGTTCGTGCCGCAGTGACAGACAAATACACCGACCTTGCTCATATAAAGGCCTCTCTTACTTCTTTTTCATTCATGCCGCTCAGGCCCTGAGCGATCACACCACCGACGGGTACGTGATGGACGTCAAGTGAAAGCCTCCGTCCGCCGGCGCCCATGGCGATGGCAAGCAGCTCCGTGAGCGACAGGACGGGGATCGTCTCCTGCGGCTCGGGTTTGATGACCATATCGAGGAGCGGGAAGACCTTCTTGCCGGTCTTCTTTTCCTCGCGTTTGCGGGCGTATTCGGTTTGGCGCATTTCGAGGTTCAGCTGGCACATCGGGCAGGCTGTCAGGATGACGTCGGCGCCGGCGGCCATGGCATTTTCGAGGATACGCGCTGTCAGAGGCCGCGTCTGCCGTGCCGCATCGTTTTGGTGCGCGGCGCCGCAGCACTCGGTCTTGAAGCCCCAGTCTACCGGCACGGCGCCCGTGAGCACGGCGATTTCGTCCATCGCCATCGGATTTTCGCGGTCCTTCGCGCCCGTCACCTCGGCAGGCCGTATGTTCAGGCAGCCATAATAACAGGCCACTTTGAGATCCTTGAATTTGCGCAGTATGGCTGTTTCTATGGAGGCCTTCACCTCGTCCAGACTCAGAATGTCGAGGAAATTCAGTACCTCATTCTTGGCGGTATAGGGCCGTCCCAACGCTTTTTCGACCAGCCATGCGGCATCCTTGTCCGTACGCACCTTGTAATTGGCCAATTTCAATCTGGCATAACAAGAAGCACACCCCGTCACCACATCGAGATCCGGATGATCGCGCTCGGCCCGTGATAGAGCGCGTGCCGGCAAGGCAAGCCCTACTGTTTCCGAGAGCGTGTGCGCGGAAGTAGCGCCGCAGCAGCACCAATCCTCGATTTCCACCAGATCGATACCTACGGCTCCGAATACAAATTCGTTGGCAAGCGTAGTGGACTTTGCTGTGCTCTCGCTGGCACAGCCGGGAAAATAGGCGTAGCGTAACATTATTCGCGTACCTCCTTTACCAATTTGTCAAGGCGCTCGGCGCGTGCGATTATGGCCTGCACGTCGCCCACGCCACGGATCGGATCCGGTTTGATCGGTATGAGTTTTTTGCTGATCATATGGGGCAGTGAAGTGAGATCCTGCGTCGGTTTCAGCGCGAAGATGTTGTAGAAGGCCGCGAGCAGCATTTCGTGGCTGCGGCCAAAGGCGCGGATGTTGGCGAGGAAGGTGCGGTTGAGTACCTCGCTGTCACGCCGGACGATGCCTCGCCGCATGGCTTCATACCGGGCCTCTTCGATGAAGGCAGGGACATTCACGTCGTGGGGGCAGCGGTCGACGCAGGCATAGCAGCCCGAGCACAGCCAAATCGTGCTGCTGTTCAGGATGCTGTCCAAGGCGCCGATCTGTGCTGAGCGCATGATGCCGCGCGGCCCGAGGTCCATGCCCTCCGCCATCGGGCAGCCGCCGCTGCATTTGCCGCACTGGTAGCAGTCGTAACTGCGTACATCGGCCTTTTTCATCAGGTGTTCTAACGTATGGTTTTCGTTCATGGGATCATCCTCACGATCTTTGCGTTCTTTTGTGTTTCGGCAGTTCCGGCCAAAGCGGCGAGCAGGAGGCCGAGGGCTTCGGTCCAGGCGCCCTGCGGCAGGGCCTTGAGCGCCGCCTCGGCTTTCTCCGCCTCGCGGCGTATGGCGGCCTGTGTATAGGCGATACCGCCGCTTTCACGGCAGGCGTCAAGCAGATAAGAAATATCGGCGGGACTTTTGATATGTTTGCGCAGGATCGTCTGCAGCCGGTCGTCCTTAGGAGCGGCCTCCTTCGCAAAAAGAACGGGCAGAGAGTAGACGCCGCGCTCGATATCCTGTGAAATCGGCTTGCCGTCCGTAGGAGACTGCTCGCAGTCCAACAGATCGTCGCGCAGCTGAAACAGGACGCCAAGCGCCTTGCCATATACGGAAAGGGCGCGTCTGGCCGATTCGGGCGCCCCCGCCGCCATCGCGCCGCAGACGCAGCTGCCCTCGATCAGCGCGGCCGTCTTGCGTTCAATGCGTCCGTAATATTCAGCCTCAGACTGCAGGTCCGGGCGGTTTTCGATTTCGAACTGCAGGAATTCGCCTTCGCACATACGCTTGGGGATTTCCGCAATCACGCAGGGGATATCGGGATTTTGAATGTCATTCAGCAACTGAAGTGAGGATGAGACCATGGAAAATCCGCACATAGCCGCATACCCGTCGCCTTTTTGCGCGTTGATTGTGACCCTGGAACGGCGGAGCGGGCTCCGGTCAACGATATCGTCATGTACCAGCGAAGCGCTGTGCATCAATTCGATAATGACCATAATATTGATTATGTCGCCCTCACCGGCGTTTGTATTGGGCTCTCCGAATCCGGCGCAAAGCCGGACCAGCAAAGGTCTGAGCCGCTTGCCGCCGATCATCAGCGCCCCGAAAATAAACCCGTCTCGCTCCGTAGCGTTTTCGCCGTCAAAAAGCTCCGCGAAAACCCCTTCCGTCCGCTCAAGCGCAAAGCGCGAGGCCGTAGCGGCCTCGGTAAAGTATCCGCGCGAAAGCTCGGCAATCAACCGCTCGTAGGCAGGAGGAGGCAATGTCGAAAAAGTCGCGTTTTTCGCAGAATAGAGGGGCTCTATTTGGTGAATATCGCGAGGAATTCGACAATCGGGTGACAGGGGGGCGGTTCCTTGCGGCGAAGCGACACAAGCGCAAACCTCATCCACCGTTTTCAAATAGCCGGCCTTTGACGCCGAAAACAAAGGCGACGAAACATCTTCTCCAACCTTGCAGAGTTCGCGCGACACAAGGGATGTCAGCGCCGCATTGCGCAGCGGCAGCGCCAGGCTGACAGCAAGGCTCACAAACCAGTCCCCCATCACAATGCGCTTTCCGGCAATAGAAGACCGTGCCGTGATCAGCCGCTTGGCCTCAAAAAGCGCCTGGAGCCCCGCCGCGATTTCCGGCGCGCCGGACTGTCCGCGAAGGTTTGTCAGGGCCCGCTCCATCGCGAAAGTATGCGCGTGCTCATCTTTCCCAAAGAGTCCGTGCGCTTTCAGCAGATCCATCCCGTCCCGCAGATATTCAGTTGCGATTTCCCGTTCGCTCATTTTCTATGTCCGGTCTATTCCCGGATCGGCTCCCAGGCGTCGTGGCTTGGGGTGGGATCTTTCCCCGGGCAGAGAATGCCCGTATCGACCGATTCCTCGCCCATGGTGACAAGCGTAAAGACTTTGCCTTTGCCCGGTAGTTCGGCGCTGACCTCATAGTCGCCGCTGCCAGGTTCTACCGGATCAAAAGTAAACTCACCGAAGGTCGATGTCAGTGTCTTTGCGACCACCTCGCCATCCTTTTTTAGAAATACTTCTATGTCCGCCGCACAGGTCTCGGTGTCATCGTCTTCCATGAAAGCGATCTCGCCGGCTATCATATTCTTTGTGAAACGGTGCAGATTTTTGTACCAGACCCGCGGCGCTACGGAGGCGGGCGCGAGGGAAACAAGACCCTTTTCCTCAACGATTTTTTCAAAATCGACATCTTCCATATAGATAGCTTTGAGGGCGCGGAGCGGGCAGGACTGCACACAGCGCGGCTCTTTCCAGCCATCGTCGATCAGATGGGCGCAGAAAGTGCATTTTTGGGCGGCCCCTACTTCGTCATTCCACGAAATCGCACCAAAGGGGCAGGCGTCCACAAGGGACTCGTCGCGCGCCGCCCGCGGGTCTATGAGCATGATGCCGTCTGCGCGCTTGACCATCGCTCCCGGCGCCTTCTTGCGGCAGGGTGCCTCATCGCAGTGGTTGCACAGGGCAGGGCGGTAGGCCAAATCGACGCGCGGCACGGTGCCGCGCTCGCGCTTGCCCATTTCGATCCATTTTTGATCCCGTTTCTTTTGACGATCCGTATAGGGGAACCATTCATTGCCGACGTGCTCGTCCTTGCAGGAAAGCGTGCAGGTGTAGCAGCCGATACACTTGTTGACGTCAAAAACCATATGCCAGCGTTTCATTTTTTTACCTCATTTTCCCTCGTCATACGCCGACTTGATCGGCGTATCCACGATTCCCACGATTCCCTGGATTCGCCGGTCAAGCCGGCGAATGACAGGTTAGTTGCGTCCCTTTTTCGCATTATGGCTCAGTTCCTGCTCTGCGGCGGAGTTGACTGCAGGCCCTTTCAGCTTCGCAAAATCGCTAATATAGTTTGCGGGATCCTCGGGCTCGACCCACTTGCGCACCTGCACGAGGCAGGAATTGGGCGCGATACCATGTGCGTGCTTCGAAACCGTGCGTCCCGGCGTCAGCGTGTTGATGCAGCCATTGCGGTCAGGTGATTTGCCCGGCACGCCGACCGGACGGTAATCCCCGCAGCTTTCGTGAGAGTGGATGAGCCCGATAGGGATGCGGCTCGTGACCTCGAGTGCGCAAAGCACACTGCCGCGGTCGTTGAATATCTCAATGATATCGTGAGATTTGAGTCCGCGTTTTTCCGCATCATGAGGATGCATACGGCAGATCCAATAGTCGAAACCGTCAATGCGCAGGCGATGATCCGAGACTTCATTCATGAAGCCCTGTTTGCCGTCCTGCATCGTGTGGAAGGAGTGACGCGGATGCGTCGAGACGAGCTGAATCGGATATTTCTTGAAAAGCTCGCTCCGGGGACCTTCCCACGAAGGCTTGTATTTGACGATTGGCGGCCGCTCTTCGTCGTCCGCCGCAAAGCGTTTGAGGGACAAACTCTCAAATTCAAAGAGACCCGACTGCGTCTGCAAACCCTCGTTATAGCGTCCGTAGGATTCAGAGGGAAGCGGTGTGAGCTCCGGCGTGTCCTTCTTTTTCCCTTCGTAAAACCAGCGGTATGAGACCGGATCGCGGCGATCCTCCGGCAGCGGCGGCACGACGTAGTAGCCTTTTTGCAGGAAGGTCAGCCAGTCGATGCGCGACGGCAGGTCGCTCGATTCGAAGATGCGCTTGCACCAGTCAAAATCGGAGTTGCCTTCATTGTAAACCTGGCCGAGACCGAGCTTGTTCGCGATGATCCCGTAGATCTCAAAGTCAGGCTTTGACTCGCCGAGCGGCTCGATGCATTTGTGCTGCATGTGAATGACTCGGTAATTGTTTTGCAGATATGCCTTCTCGATATAGCCGCCGCAGTTTGCCGCCTCGCCGATGTCCCAGCGCTCAAAGTTCGTGCAGGCCGGCAAGATGACGTCGGCAAAGCGCGTCTCGCCTTCCATCCAGATCGCCTGATTGACGACGAATTCGAGCGAGTCGGTGCGGTACATATTGATGAAACGATTGGACTCGGGCTGGGTGCCGAAGTGCGAGCCTCCGAATTTGTAGTACATCTTGACAGGATTGTGTCCGGGCAGGGGGTACTTCATGACCGGAAACTGCGAATTTTGCGAGTAGACGCCCGCGATATGCGCCTGCGTTTCCTTGTTCATGATGGCCTCGGGGATGCGGATGCGCGGGATGCCCTGTGCATTGGAATTGACAGAGGGACTCTGCGGCATACGGTTGTAAGCATGTACGCCCGCGCCTGTCGCCACATAGTCGCCGGACATACCGCCCTCGGCGTAGCCCGGGAACCAGAAATGCGTGTCGAGCGGGGTCCCGTGCTGCAGGCAGCCGAAGTTGACGCCCGGTTTGCCCCAGCCCTGCATGGCCGTCAGGCAGACCATCGCGCTCGCCCATTCGGTCGCATAGGCCTGCCGGCCCGCGCCGCCGAAGGAATGCAGGGCGCCCGCCGCCAGATATGTCGGCACGCTCGCCCACTTTTTGGCCAGCGCCTTGATGATGCGCGCCGGGATGCCGGATTCTTTCGCCTGCCAATGGACGTCCTTGGGGATCCCGTCGTCTTCGCCCAGCAGATAGCGTTTCCATACGTCGAAACCGAGCGTGCGCCGCTCTATATAGTCCTTGTCATAGGTGCCGTCTACGATCCACTGATGCGCGATGGCCAGCGCGATCGCCGTATCCGTGCCGGGACGCGGCACTATCCACGTTCCTTTGAATACGGAGGCCGTGCAGTTGAAGAAGGGGTCGATATGGACGGCCTCGATGCCGAGTTCCTTCATCCAGGCCCTGCGGATCGTCCCTTCGGCCGCGCCGTAGACGCCGCTCGTGACCTCGGGATCGGCCGACCAAAAGACGATCAGCTCCGCATTTTGCAGGCAGTCCTCGACGGTCCCGTAATATTCCGCGCCGCCATTCCTCGCGCTGCCGCCGTAATGGTGCACTGCGCCCCATGCAAAGCCCTCCCAGCTGTCCGGATTGCGCGCGTCGAACGTGGCGCCGATACAGTTGAAAAACCGCCTCGTACAGCTTGTATAATAACCGACATTCCCCCATGTATGGTGGCTGCCCGAAGTATGGAAGACCGTGCCTGCGCCGTATTCCTTTCGCACGCGCATGATCTCGTTTGCTACTATGTCTGTCGCTTCCTCCCATGAGATGCGCTCGTAGCCGCTCGTGCCGCGATTCTCCGGATGCCGCTCGCCGTTCGGGTCAAAGTCTACGCGCTTCATCGGATAGAGGATGCGGTCCGGCGAATAGACGAGTGATTTGAGGCTCATCGTATGTGAAGAGACCGTAGATCTTTTTGGCGGCGAGAATTTTTTGCCCTTCGCTGTGATGACCCAGGGGTCAGGATCGTCCTTGTCAAAGTCAATCGGCGTAATGCGCACGATGCGACCGTTTTTCACATAGACGAAGACGGCGCCGCCATTGGTTCCGTTCACATAGCGCATCTCGCCGTTCGGCATCTTCGTGCCATAGGCCCCGCCGTAGAGGACAGGCGCAGCGAATACCTTGAGCAGCAGACCGGAAAACCAGTCGGAGTCCTCATCGTCGCCGAGGAGCTGCAGGTTGTTGTTTTTCGCAGCATTGACGAAATCCATTTGGTCGCGGATGACGAAGGTGAGTTTGCGGGCTATCTCCCAGGTCTCAAAGACCATCTCCACGTCCGCACCCGGGTAGATCCCCGTGCGGGCTGAGACCCGGCCGTCGCTGAAGATGAAGAGGCGGCCAAAACTGTTGTCGCGCAGTTTCATCTGGACTTTGATGTTCTTTTTCGCGACTTCACCTTTGAAGGCGGGGAAGGCCGCGGCCATCGTGTTGAGCACTTTGTCAAGTGCAAAGGCGGTGCCGGCAAACATCACTTTGTCTACCGTTTTGAGCGGCTTTAAGTTGCGGACAATTTCCTTGGTGTTCATTCTTACTTCCTCTCTCTCGTAAGCATGACGTATAGTGACTGTTAGAGTTCACAATGTTCGCCGGTGCGATAACGATTGTGACCTTTCCTCGTTTTTGGCAATTGCCAAATTTTTTTCACAATATCGGTTGACTATTGCTTTTCTTTGCGTCATCATTGTGATATCTTCTAAAAGAAGAATAAGACTGTATAAAATTAAGTTCAAGCATATGCGTCACAAACATTTTGGCCAGTGTTGTGATTTTTCCAAAAAGGAGGCATTTCATGCACATTTCTCCGGAAATACTCAAAGATTATTTACTCAAAGAACTCAAAGATGTTCAGATTTTCGGCAACACGAAAGTGCGCTACAAAGATCTTCGTCTGCCGGAGAAGGAGATGCCATATGAAAAAGACTACCTTTATTTGATGACGCCCGAACAGTTCGCCGAAGCTCCGGATGATATTCACGCGATCGTGCCGGCTCTGATCAAGAAGGTTCCTGCGGAGATGGAGGGATGCCTGCTTTGTGCGCCCTGCGATCTGAATAGGCTTTCAAATCTCGTCCGTGCCTGCTTTGCCTTGTATACGGAAATATTTCAAAATCTCTATGAGTCGCTCGCTATGGGCGCTTCGCTGGAATCGATCCTCGAAAAATGTACACCGATCCTCAGAAACCCTTTCTTTGTGGACGACTCGAGCTACCGGACGCTGGCACGTCTGCGCAGTTATCCTACGAAGAGTTTTCGCGACAATGAATACATCTTCATGCAGAAGAGCGGCCACCATTCGGCCGACTATATCTTTGCTATGCTGAACAGCAATGTTTCGGTGGAATCATCTGCGATCTCCCCACGGCCTGTCATTCACCGGCTCGAGTTCCTTGCCCACAGAACGCTATATAGTACGATCAAGGTTGACGGAGAAATCGTCGGCTTCTTTTCGTGTATCGAGATCGAGACGCCGTTCACGCCGGGTACTATGGATATCTGTGAGAGTCTGACGGAACTGATGAGTCACGTCCTTTCGCATCAGGCAAATATGCCGACGACGAGACAAAAGAGTCTTGACAATGACCTCTTTCTCGGGATCCTCAGCGGCAGCATCGTGGATCCGGAACTCACAAAAGCAGCTTTTTCACAGGCCGGACTGGTAGAAGGCGACTATTTTGTCGTCTATACGGTCACAGATGTTGACGTCACGGAAAATGCCTTCCTGCTGCCACGCATCATGGAACTTTTGATGAGCAATCTCGACGGAGGATTCACGGTCGCGGACGGCTCGAATATCGTTCTGGTCATCAATGCCAAATTGACTGACGAACTTCGTGACCGGCTTGTACACCTGATCACTTTCTATCTTGGGGAATTCGACGTATCGATCGGTTTTTCGCTTGGGTTCACGGATCCGAAACAACTCCCCACCTACTACGACCAGGCTGCTGCGGCTACGCGGCTGGGTGCGCTGAACGGAGGAGAGAGCAAGGTCTATGGCTATGGTGACGTGGTCGGCTACGACGTTTTGGTGAAATACGGTGATCGCGAGCAACGTCTCGCAATCTGTCATCCTGCCGTCTTTGCCCTGCTCGAACACGACCGTGATAACAAGATGAACCTCTTGCCGACTCTCAAGGTCTTTATCGAATGCCTCGGCGACACGGCGGCGGCGGCGGACCGGCTTTTTCTGCACCGCAACTCTCTTTATTATCGCCTGAAACAAATCACTGCGGTGACGGGTGTCGATCTTACGGACGAACATATTCGCTCGCATGTTACCTTGTCAATGCGTATTTTGGAGATCAATGGGGATCTTAAGGTGCAATAAACAATTGCAATTTCAACGCGACTATAAAACTTCACAATAACACCAAAATTTCATTGTTGACATGCACAATGAGCGGCGTTACAGTTTCCCTAACGACAAGGAAAAGTTGTTTGGACAACTTATGTTGAGAGGAGGAAACAAAGGATCATGGGAAACAATCGGAAATTGGCTCGAAAGACGCAGCTGTCAACGGGCGGGCCTTGCTACGTCTATGTTGACGAGGAGGAGAACAAAATCGTCCGCGTCACACCGATCGACCTGACGGACGAGGATGCGCCGTCATGGTCGATAGAAGCGCACGGCAAGACGTTCACGCCGCCGCGCAAATCGACGATGACGCCGGTCACGGCCGCATCGAAGTCTATCGTTCATTCGGAAAAGAGGCTGCTCTATCCGCTCAGGCGCATAGGCTTTGACCCAAAAGGGGAGCGCAATCAGGAGCTGCGCGGCGAACCTCAGCCGGGCGGCGATCCCCGCTATCCCGGGTATGAGCGCATCAGCTGGGACGAGGCGCTGGACATCGTCACGGATGAGATCAAATACTGCAAGCGCGAAGTCGGTCCGGCGTCGATGGTCATCGAGCCTTCGTCGCACCATCTTTGGGGATTTTTGAACTACCGGCATTCGGTGGTCTTCCGCTTTATGAATGCCGTGGGCATGACCTATGCCGACCACAACCCGGACAGCTGGGAAGGCTGGCACTGGGGCGCCACTCATATGTGGGGCTTTACCGGCAGGCTTGGCATTTTGGAGCAAACAGACGGCTTTGAGGACTGCATTAAAAACTGCGAGATGATCGTCTGGTGGTCGTCGGATCCCGAGACCAACAACGGCATCTACGGCGCCTTTGAAAGCACGGTGCGCCGGCAGTGGCTGCAGGAACTCGGCGTGAAGTTTGTCTTCATCGATCCCTTCTACAATCATACGAATGCGCTGTTTGGCGGCAAGTGGTTCAGCCCGCAGCTCGGCACGGACGCGGCGCTTGCGGCAGCCATCGCCTATGTGTGGCTCAAAGAGGGCACCTACGACAAAGAGTTTGTGGCGACGCACACCCACGGCTTTGACGAGTGGACGAAGTATATTCTGGGCGAAAGCGATGGTATTCCGAAGACGCCCGAATGGGCCGCGGAAGAGTGCAAACTCAAGGCGCATGACATACGGGCGCTCGCGCGCGAATGGGCAAAGCACCGGACCATGCTCGCGGCCGGCGGCAAAGGCGGCTGGGGCGGCGCTTGCCGCAGCGCGGTCGGCATGGACTGGACGCGCATGATGATTGCCCTCATTACAATGCAGGGCATCGGCAAACCGGGCGTCAATCTGTATACGACGACCGAGGGCGTGCCCGTGGACAGCGATTTCTATTTCCCGGGCTATGCGGACGGCGGGCTATGCGGCGACCCCGAAAACTCGGCAGCCGGTGCGGTCTGGGCTTCGCGTATGTTTGCGCACGGCCGGGGCCCGCGTCAGTTGGTCAGCAATATCTCGACGGCGGCGGGGGCGCATATCCCGCGACTACGTGTACCGGAATGTATCATGGACGATTATACGGAATGGAGCGGTCGCGGCTTTGTTGGCGCTACGATCGAGCAGCAGTTCCACCGCTATCACTGGCCGGCGGATGGATATCCGCGTATGCATCTGTACTATAAGTACGGCGGACCGCATATCGGCACAATGGGCGAAACGAATCGTTATGCGAAGATGTACCGGACGAAGAGACTGCCTATGGTCGTGAGTCAGTCGGTATGGTTTGAGGGGGAGGTGCCGTTTGCGGACATTATCCTGCCGGCCTGCACGAACTTTGAGCGCTGGGATGTGTCGGAGTGGGCGAGCAATTCGGGCTACAATCCCGATTCGCACAATCAGGCGAATCACCGCTTCATCGTATTTCAGGAAAAGTGCATCGAGCCTTTGGGCGAGTCCAAGAGCGACTATCATATCTTCTGGGAGATCTGCAAGCGGCTCGGCGTCGGGGACGTCTTTTCCGAGGGACGCGATATCCTCGAGTGGTGCGAGCTCGCGTACAACGCTTCCGATATGCCGACGAAGATGACGTGGGAAGAATTCAAGAAAAAGCAGTACTATATCGTGCCTGTCGACGGCAAGGCGCCGTCCGCGCCGCCGATGCACTGGTTCCATGAGGACCGCGATATGGATACGCGCGGCTGGATCAGCCGTCTGCAGCCGGGCTCGCAGCTTGGGCACAAAGGTCTGCAGACGCAGACCGGCAAGATCGAGTTTGTCAGCACGTCTCTCCAGCGTTTTGGGCATTACGACACGGACGATACAGAGCGGCCGCTGATGCCGATGTATCAGCATTCGTGGGAGGGGCATCACACGGAGCGGTTCAATGACTTTCCGCTGGCGGTGGTCACGCCGCATCCCCGGTTCAGCTTCCATACTATGGGGGACGGCAAGGATTCTTTCCTGAACGATATCAAGGATCACCGTGTTTTGATCGACGGGCATTACTATTGGATTTTCAGGATCAATCCTGCGGATGCTGCGGCGCGCGGGATCAAGGACGGCGATCTCATCCGGGCTTACAATGACCGGGGATCGGTCGTGTTCTATGCGCAGGTCACCAAGCGGATTCCTGAAGGGACTTGTCACTGCTATGAGTCTTCGGCGGAGTACAATCCGATCGGGAAACCTGGAGAGTCTACGGATATTGGAGGGTGTATCAATATTTTGACGCCGGGACGGTTTTTGTCGAAGTACGCTTGCGGGATGGCTACGGAGCATACTTTGGTTGAGGTTGAGAAGTGGAACGGGACGGCTTGAGTGGTGATGGGCGCCGCAGCAACATGGATATCCTCCGAGGCCGCTGGTTGCGTTTCCGGAACGTTGGCCTCTATTGGGAGTTGTAGGGGAAACGCAAAGGCGGCTCTCCGGACATCCATGTCGCTGCTGGCGGATTACGGCTCAGCCTTGAGGGGGAAACGCAAAGGCAACCCTCCGGAAACCTCAGTCGCTGCTGGCTGGTTACAGCTCAGAGCTGAGTGTGGTGATGATCGTCGCAGCAACATGGATATCCTCCGAGGCCGCTGGTTGCGTTTCCGGAACGATGGCCTTATTGGGAGTTGTAGGGGAAACGCAAAGGCGGCTCTCCGGACATCCATGTCGCTGCTGGCGGATGACAGCACATGGCTGTAGGTGATGATGGGCGCCGCGGCTGCTGGCGAGCATGGCACCTTGCAGTGTACTCCCCTGTCATTCCCGGGCGACGGCGTAGCCGGCAGTGACCCCGGGCTTGACCCGGGGGAACGTAACCCTGGGAATCCATGGATATGATCACCTTGGATTCGCCGATCAAGTCGGCGAATGACATGAGGAGTGAACGATAACACTTGAAAGGTAACGGATTGAGATGATAGAGAATAAGACTAAGGAAGGAATGGTGAAATGAGATGAAGGAAAAATATTTGGTTATGGACGTGGCGCTTTGTCATGACTGCAACAACTGTTTCATGGCTTGTACGGATGAGCATGCGGACAATGACTGGGCGGGGTATCAGAAGGCTATGCCTTGGCATGGGCATCGCTGGATGAATATCGAGCGGCGGGAGCGCGGGGAAAACGATCGCGTGGACGTGGCGTTTTTGGCGAAGCCTTGTCAGCAGTGTGAGAATGCGGCTTGTGCGCAGGCCGGCGACTTTATCAAGCGCCGCGAGGACGGCATAGTCGTCTTTGATACGGAAAAGGGCAGCGGCAAGGATATCTCGGCGTCTTGTCCTTTTGGTGCAGTCTACTGGAATGAAGAGGCGGCGGTCTCGCAGAAGTGCGATTTCTGTGCGCATTTGCTGGACGATCCGACGTGGGAGCACGGGGTGCCGCGCTGCGTGCATAGCTGCCCTACGGGGTCTTTGAAATTCTATACCGAAGATCCTGCGGAGTTTGCAAAGCGGATTGCTGCGGAAGGACTGGAGGCCTACAAGCCGGAGCTTGGTGCGAATCCGCATGTCTGGTACAAGAACCTGTACCGCTTCACGAAGAATTTTGTCGCGGGACAGCTGCTGAAAGACGGCGACGTCGCCTCCGGCGCTTTGGTGAAAATCGCGGGCGACGGGGTCGCGGCAGAGCAGGAGACCGATATGTTCGGTGAATACCGTTTCGATGATCTTGCCGACGGCGACTACGTGCTTGCTGCGGCAGGCAAGGAGATAGCCAAGGTGACGGTAGCCGGCGGTTCAAAAGACGCCGGGGACATTGCGATATAAGACCAAGAGTCAATCATATCTTTCCCAAACAGAAAGGATCCTGCCTTACGGGGTCCTTTCTTGTAGTCCACCTTTATCCTTTGCATCTTCGTTCTCTTTGAAATATTGTTTTTATCCTGTATAATGAGATTGTGCGGTGAGGCACAAAACTATTGAAAAGGAGGTAATGGCTATGGCGACAGAAAGTTTTGGTAAGGTGGTACACATGGATGATGAGTTTGCGGATCGGTATCTTGCCGCTGAAGCAGCGATGAAAGCAAATCCTCCGAAACCGAGCAATCACAAAATCAAATGGGCAGATCCAAAGGAACTGATAGCGCGGTTGCGGAAAGAGTATCAGGATGAGAAATGATATTCAGTTATCGGCGCTAAGGATAAGTGTTGAAGAAGATCCAAAACTCCTTGACCGTAAAATCGAGGAGTTTTGTTGTACGAGAGATACGGATGTTGAGCGTTTTTTAAAAGAGACGCTATCCGGTTTGAAGATGAAGGTTATGGTCGAACATACTTGTATATGACTTCGGGAATTGGGCTGACTCGAATTGTGGCATTTTTTACAGTCGCAATTACCTCAACAGACTTCCGCGATGTGTCGAAGAGCCGAAAGCGAAACATATTACATTCAAAACCCGGCAGAGATTCGCAAGATTTTTTCGGCGGTATTCTGGTAGGTCAACTCGGACGCTCTGATGATTTCAGTGCAACCGACATCAACGGTCAAGAGATGCTGAAAGACGCTGAAATAATCATCGGGATGGGCAGAGAACATATCGGCGGAAAAATTATTTATATCGACTGTAAAGCGCCGCTGATTCCTGTCTATCAAGAAAGCGGCTACAATTTGGTAAAAGAGGAACCGTTCGCAAACGGCAACTACAAAATGTTCAAGATCCTCCCCGCGATATTCAAATCATAAAAATCGAATCAATAGAATATGTATTCGCCGGAGTGCAAAAAATCCCCTTTACAATCCTTTTTTTGTGATAGCATTATTGCATACGCAGCAATGCGTATATGAAATTAAATATTGTGTACAGAGGCTCGGCGTCCCAGCACATCATGGTGGGGATGCTTGAGGCGACACGGGAGCGATCCCGTGTCAGGCGGAATCCGCGCAGGCCATCGCAGCAGCGAAGGCGTGTGACGGGACTTGCGCTCGGTGGCAGCCAAACACTTACCTTTGAGGCGGTCACTGAATGCCGTAAGCGTCAGGAAACGAGTCTTGTCAGTTCGCAGGCGCATGGTAGCGCCGCAGGACGAAAGTCGGTCATTGGGCGGCAGGCGGTTTGGTACACCGTTTGTTTGCCGGAGAAGGCTGGACTGGCAGGGCATGAAGGCAAAACCCTTCAGACGCAAGCACGAGCAGAACGACTTACCCGAATGATGACTGGTGCATCGGGTCTCTATTCACTTTTGTGGATAGAGATTTTTTAATCCATTCATTGGTGGGAGCCTCATTTTTGCAGATTTAAAAAAGGAGGGAAACACAATGAAGACCAATCACACCGCACCGCGCAGAGGACTAAAAAGGCTATTCGCCATCCTGCTCACGCTCCTGCTAACCGCAGGTCTCGCTCCGGCAGGAGCAGGAGCCACAGAAAAGCAAGAGAACCGTCCCCTTGCTTTCCTCTTGCGTCTATTGTCAGTGCTCTTGGTACTAACAGTTTTTTTGTCTGTCTGCCCGCTACCGAATGTGTCCGCCGCAGACGGCGTACGTCCTACAATTCATTTCGCGGTCGATGACCCAACAAAAGCAGAATCATATCTGATTATCTATTCGGGTGGCTCTGGAACTGCCGGATTGTCTGGCGCAGGAGCAAATCTCGCAAGCGTGCAGACATCAAATGATGACTTTCAAATACGATTTGCCCCCAAAAAAGCCAACAACAATTACGCAAATTTACTTGGGTTTACGGTAACAGTAAACGGCGTGACCTCCGAAAGGATTACTCCACAAATGGTGGAATCCGTTGGGGAAACGAGTACAGCCGTACCTATTGGTGATTTTTCAACGAGTAGTAATCAGAAAGTCTACTATCGACTAATGGGAGGAAATGACGCAGGTCAAATTAGAATCAACTATAAGAATACTGTTAATGACCCTGACATTACAATAACTTGGTGTTATCTGCCGGAGCGAAATAGTGACTTCGCGATTACAAAAGGCACTTCTGATAACGGCACTTTTGACATAACTACAACTAATGATGAAAACACCTACAAGCTCACCGCAACACCGAACGCGGACTACGCCTTCGACCATTGGACATACACGACGGACGAGAACAGTGAGCCACAAGACGGCGGCACCGCTAACCCGCTGACCGTCAGTCGGCAAGATAATATTAGGTCCTGCCAAACCAATAACTGGCGACCTTACTGATTGGATACCAAATGAGAGCGGCGGAAAATACTTCGCCGTGTCGCTGTACGCTGGAAATACAACAGAAGCTCCACTAATATTCAGTTCAGGCGACGCAATACTATTTGCCGGTAAAGGCGGCACCACAAATGACGGGCGTGTGCTTATACAAAGACCGAGTGGCGGCGATTTGGACATACCACTTAGTTTCATTATGCCGGAGGTCGCGAACCTGACACTCAAAATAGAGTTAAAGGATTATGAGCATAATGTTATCAGCACAGACACGAAGGTCATTAAGACGCCGTTCCGCGACGAACTTAGTGCGCTGAAAACGCAGTACGATACTCTTGCAAATGTTAAGTGGCGATACTTGATTCAGGACACTTTGAATCAAGCGGCTTCCCAAATTGCCCAAGCAGAAAATGATGCTGCGATTGCAACGATTGTCTCACAAGCCGAAGCAAAGATAAATGGTTACATAGACGGTTCAAACACGGACTACATCACCATTTCATTTAATGGAAATATAGTCCGTGTGAAAGACAAGGTTTCACAACAAGACGCATTTCAGGCTGCACTTGAACAGGTTTATCCGCGCGAAGAAGGATACTGGTACCTCGATTGCGCGACCTCACAGTTCGGTCTGTGGGTTAATGGGTACGGCGGGCGTAAGTTTACCGAGAGTGAACTGTCAAGCGGAAAGCTCGAAACAGCAATCGTAACGCCGAACAAGACTTTCGCCGTAGATGAACCATTGCCTATGAGCGGAGTGATAACGGGTACGCAGCAAGGCGGTATGCAGTATGGCGTGAACGGTTTCTACGCAAACTTTGGCATAACTGGTTGGTTGTGTTCGGACGGCGACCGTTTCACTTGGGGTTTGGGAGAAGATGATGGAATCCCTGATTGGGACGAAGAAGGCGGAGAGGTATGGCAACTCACTCCGAATTTCACAGGTGACGCAAACGTGATTGCCGCGCTGTCCGCTTGCGACGCGCTGACAAGTGGCTCATCGCCGGAACAGATAGCAGCGGCTCGCGCGGCATACAAAGCAATCCCCGCGACATTCTGGAATGGGGCATACGCGCAATTCCTGTTCCGCACCTACGAGCCGTACAAGACAGCGTATGACAATCTCCTTGCGGCAGAAGCGGGCAGCGGTATCACGAATCCGCTTCCGACGGTCACCGCTGCGGAGGCTTTGTCGGATACGCTTGCGGCAATTAAGACCGCTGTCCCGTCTCCCGTGTTTGGCAATGAGTGGACGACGCTCGCGCTTGCCCGCGGGGGCATGGTCGACAACGGCTACTATGCGGGCTATCTAACGGACGTCGCCGAGTATGTGGCGGGACTGGATTCCAATCAGTTGGATGAGAATAAGTCAACGGAGAACGCGCGGCTGATCCTTGCGCTTTCTTCCCTTGGCAAAGATGCGACCGGCGCAGGGGGCAAAGATTTGGTTGCGCCGTTTGGCGACTTCGAATGGACCGGGAATCAGGGGATCAACGGCGTGGCGTTTGCGCTGCTGGCGCTGGATTCGAAAGGTTATGATGAAGAAGACGCCATACGCGGCGCCTTCGGGATGGATGAGTTATTGGAAACAGAAACCATTGGCGACGGACTTATCAAGCTGCTGCTTGACGCACAGCATGACGACGGCGGCTGGGCGCTTGACGACGGGAACAAAGAGCCGGAAGAGAACAAAGCGGAACCGTCCAATGTGGATATGACGGCAATGGTGATACAGGCGCTTGCCCCGTATTATTTCAAGAGCGGGACGGTCACGGCGGCCACCGATGAGGGTCTAACTTGGCTGAAAACGCAGCAGCGTCCGGAGACGGGCGGCTTTGCGGGCTGGGGCGGCGCGCCGGAAAACAGCACGGAGAGCGATGCGCAGGTGGTCGTGGCGCTGACTGCGCTGGGACTCGACCCGGAATCGTGGGAGGTGGCGGGCGGCTGGAATCCGCTTGCGGCTTTGCTCGATAATTATGTGACGGGCGGATTCAGCAAGGACGGCGGCGGCGCGAAAGACGATATGTCTACGGAACAGGCGGCGTATGCGCTGGTGGCGTATGACCGGTTCAAGAGCGGCAAGAATCCGCTTTACCAAATGAGCGATGCCGTGGCTCCGGGCGAAGCGATCTATACCGTGACCTTCAATGCGAACGGAGGCAGCGTCACCGAGAAGGGAAGGGAGATTGTCCGCGGCGCCGCTGTGGGTGCGCTTCCTGTGCCTGTGCGCTCAGGCTACCGGTTTGAAGGCTGGTTCACCGCAGCAAACGGCGGGGCAAAGATCGCTGCGGGTACCGTGGTGAACGGCGCAGTCACTTACTACGCCCACTGGACGGCTGTCTACAAGGTGACGTTTGATTCCCGGGGCGGCTCAGCGGTTGCGGAGAAATTGGTAGATCAGAAAAAAGCGGTAGGCGACCTGGCAACGCCAAATAAAACAGGCTACAAGTTTGGCGGCTGGTACACGAAGGCGTCGGGCGGTACGAAGATCACTGCGAAGACCGTACCGACCAAGGATATCACCTACTACGCACAGTGGTCGGCAAAGAGCGTCAAGGTCACGCATGATGCGAACAAAGGCAAAAATCTGTCCGTGAAGACAAAGACCGTAACCTACGATTCGAAGTACGGTGCGCTGGCAACTGCTACGCGTACGGGGCATACGTTCAACGGCTGGTACACGGAAAAGACAGGCGGCACGAAGGTCACAAAGAATACGACGGTCAAAAATGAGAAAGCTCACACGTTGTACGCTCAGTGGACGGCGAAAAAGTACAAGGCAACCTTCGATGCGAACAGGGGGAAGATCCCTGTGGACGGAGGCGGTGCGGTCATGACAAAGAAAGTGACCGTGACCTACGCCGCGAAGTTTGGCGACTTGCCTGTGCCGACAAGGTCCGGCTACGAATTCAAGGGTTGGTGGACGGAGAAGAACGACGGCACAAAGATTACCAAGAATACAAAAGTGACGATCACCAAGAATACGAAATATTATGCACACTGGAAGAAGAAATAGGCTGTGATTCAATAATGAATTGTAGCGAGGGAAATGATGTATACTGTTATGTTCGGTGAATACCGTTTCGATGATCTTGCCGACGGCGACTACGTGCTTGCTGCGACAGGCAAGGAGATAGCCAAGGTGACGATAGCCGGCTGTTCAAAAGACGCCGGGGACATTGCGATATAAGACCAAGAGTCAATCATATCTTTCCCAAACAGAAAGGTGACGATTATATGCACAACGTTTGCACACTGGTGCATTGTTGTTGCATTTGGGATGATTTCGTAGTATCCTTTGTATAAGGAACGCGAAAGGAGGTTTTACCAATGGATATTACAAATGATATCAGAGTCACTGTTCGAGTAGACAGGGGGCTGAAAGAAAACGCGGAGGCGCTCTTTGCCCGGCTTGGTATGAATATGAGTGTAGCCTTCAACGTTTTTTTACGAAAGGCCGTTGACGAACAGGCTATACCCTTTGCAGTTTCCGCAAAATCGTCTGAATTTGGGACGGGGTATTCTGTGGAGGATCTTTCCCGTGCTTTTTCTGAGGCGGCCGCAAGCGCGGTTGCCGAGAATCAGAGCAGGGGACTGCCTGTAGCTCGTTATGACGGCACAAAGGGTGCAGCCTATTTGGAATATGGTGACGGCCGCAGGGAATATGTAGATGGCGAGTAAACATTCATTTCCGGCACCTGTACTGCTCGTTTTTGCAGGGCCGAATGGGTCGGGAAAGAGTACGGTGACGAGTCGCTTGCCTGTATTGGGCGTATATGTCAATGCGGATGATTTAAAGAAAGAACACGGGCTTACCGATCTGGAAGCTGCGCAGCAAGCAGACGCATTGAGAAACACTTTATTGGAAGGGAGACAGAGTTTTTCTTTCGAGACGGTTCTTTCGACAGAGCGCAATCTATTGGTTATGCAGCGGGCGAAGGATTTGGGCTACGAAGTTCAGTGTGTTTATGTGCTCACAAGCAATGCCAGTATCAATGTGGCACGTGTGAGAATGCGGGTGTCAAGCGGCGGGCATAATGTCCCCGAGGACAAAATCCGCAGCCGTTACCACAAGGCGCTGGCGCTGTTGCCTGAAGTGATTGCGGCGGCAGATAAAATCGTCATCTACGACAATACCGAAGACCCGACTCCTATTTTCAAAAAAGATGGCTTGCATACGGAAATCTATCCCTCAAAGTATTGGTCAGCCGAATCCATTCGAAATCTTACAGAACGCTGACTTATCGTCTGCCCTGCAACTGATAGTGTTTCGGCGTGATGCCCATATAGCGGTTGAAGATTTTTGCGAAGTAGCTCAAATTTTCAAAACCTGTGAGCATGGCGGCGTCTGTGACGGAGCAGTCGGTGCTCAGCAGCATGTCTGCGGCTACCGAAATGCGGTGCTTCATCAAA